>JASJEE010000119.1 GCA_030064835.1 Microcoleaceae cyanobacterium MO_207.B10
AGAGAAGATAATTTACTTCCAACTGAAGTGGCTAGATAAATATCTTTGTCTAGAACAGCATCTAAACCTATTAAGTCTTCCCAAGTAGAATGTCCCGTGAAAAATGATTTTTACTCAAAAGGAAGGTCTATCTCTGACTTAAAAGCCCCCAAACGTATTAACTACAAAATACAGGCGTAAAGTCTTTACTGAGACAATGATTGAACGGCTAGATGAAATAGTTGCAGGTTTGGAGCGAACAGCAAGACTGTAGGCTGGTAATGGTAAGCTGTGACGGTGAACAAAACCATATACATATATTGTTCCAGTACCACCCCGATATACATTTGAGCAAATTAGTTAACTCCCTTAAAAGTGTTTCTAGTCGCAAAATGCGTGTACAATTTGGTTCACAATTAAGCAAAACTTACTACAAAAAACCTGTGTTATGGAATAGTTCTTATTTTATTGCTAGTTGTGGTGGTGTAACTATTTCTATGTTGAAAAAGTATATAGAGTCTCAGGCTACACCGGATGGTTAAGGCCGGGATGAATCCCGGTATAAGCTAAACATTTGCTCACCCTATTAAATTTTTAATTTTGACCTTTTAAAAGATGACTAAACTGATTTTGTTAGATGCTGCAGGTACTTTGTTTGGTGCGCGCGGTAGTATCGGTGAAATTTATCAAAAATTTGCCAGTAAGTGGGGAATAGATATTTCTCCCGCCACTGTCACTCAAGCTTTTTTTCAAAGTTTTAAAGCTGCACCACCAATGGCATTTCCTGGCGCGGATGCAGCAACAATACAGGAGTTGGAGTTTAATTGGTGGTATCAGGTTGTTGCGGAAACTTATCAGAAAGTAGGTGTGTTTGAACAGTTTTCTGATTTTAAAAGTTTTTTTGCGGAACTTTATGATTATTTTGCCACTGCAGCACCTTGGTTTGTTTATCCTGATGTTAAACCTGCATTAACTCAGTGGCGCGACCGTGGGATTAAGTTAGCAGTTGTATCCAATTTTGATTCACGACTTTATCCGATTTTAGAAGCATTAAAATTAGCAGAATTTTTTTGTGATGTGACAATTTCTACACAAGTAGGAACAGCTAAACCTGATAGAAAAATTTTCGCTGCTGCTTTAAAAAAATACAATTTTCCTTTAGACGACGTTCTACATATTGGAGATAGTTTGACTGCAGATTATGAGGGTGCAATTAATGTGGGAATAGAGGCATTTTGGCTAAATCGGAATGTACCTTCACAACCAGAGGTAAATCAATTTAGTACCCTTCTCGATTGTTTCAATTGTTACTTTGTCCAGTGATAATGAGGGGTAACACCCTTGATTTTGAGTGATTTAGAGGCAATTTTTGTTATAGTTTATTACAATTCTATAACAAAAATTAAAATGTTATTACAACATTAGGAAAATCAGTATAATAATTTTCATGGATGGTAGAAGCCTCCAAAAAGTAGATGTTGACAATCTTAATCTGCTCTACCCAGAGCAGATTTTTTTCTTAGCTATTAATCGTTAAATAACTAATTTACCTTGAGCATGATTTTTGATTTGTCTCTATAAAGTTTTGAGAAAAAGTCAGTTTTTTATCCGCAAATAATTTGATAGTAGATATACTAGAACTTATAAAGTTAAAAGTTCATTTTTAGAATACAGTGGCGATCGCTTCTCTGTTTCGTAAATTCATTTTGAAGCACAAGCTAATACCATTTTCAAAAAAGATTGCTACATTGGTTGTTTTGTAGGTGTTAGGTTGTAGGTGTTAGGTGTTAGGTGGCAGGAATGAAAGAAAATCTGTCACCTTAAACTTTTCTTAATTAATATCTTACAATAAATACTATAGGGCCATACAAATAATTACTGAAATTTGGCAGTTTTTCAGGAACTTATTCAATATAATTACTGAGTTACGATAATATGATTAAAGTTTAAAACCCAATCCAAAAGCTCGAAGCATAGTAAAACTGTCTATTTCCTGACAAAGGAACAATAATATGAGTACACATCTATCAACAAAAATTCCAGTTTGTCGTAATGCAATGGAATCTCTGGCAATTGCCAAAATAGACCAACAAATAAAAAAATTACCACCAGAAATGGTTAAATCTATTAATAAAGCTGATGCGATCGCCTATAGTCTGAATCGTTTACCTCCCATGTACTTCACCACCATACAAGGAGGAATATGGCAAGAGCAACGAGCCCAAAAAATACTAGAAATGATTTATAGAGTAATTAACTTAAGTATCAAAGCTTCTCAAAGAAACACTAAAATGTTTTCCACTCCTCTACACCCATCTTTTTGCAAAGAAACAAAAATAATTACTCACTTAAAACCTATGTTTGATGAATCTAATGCGATGACACCATTAGTAACAGAAGAAGTCGAACTACAACTAAAAAAATTACCTGATGATATTCTCAAGTCTATTAATACAATTGATGTTATAGCCTACACTCTTAACCGTGTTCCACCGCTCTATTCTACTACTAAAGAAGGGTGGGAGTGGCAACAAAAACTAGCAAAAGAAAATTTAATAGATATGATTTCACGAGTCACTTACTTAGGTATTAAAGCTGCTCAAAGAAAAAGTAGAATGATTGTAGCATCTTGAATATTAGGGGTAAGTTTTACCGATTAAAAAATATTTACAGCGGTTTTCCTGCACGGTAGACCACAGTAAGGACGTTTCATGCAATGTCCCTACAGGGTTTTGTTTATGGCGATGTGGTTCATCAATTTGAAAAGCCCTGTAAAATTTATCAAAATTTGATTAAACTTACCCCATTTTACCATCTTTGCCAGATTAAGTTTTTGGGGTTGGTAAATTAAGAGATGAAACTTTAAGAGTCATCTGTTTCTGATACCTCTAAATATCTTACTAGAGTAAGTGATTGGTATCACCCCTAGTAGAAATCATCTTACCAATTACCAACGCCAAGTTTTTCATCAGACCTCTCCGGAAAAGAGGGAGTAAGGAGTAGGGAGTAGTGAGTAGTGAGTAGGGGGGGAATTTTTGATGATTTATAGGAGATAATTGATTTGATTTTTGATGATCACCAGATGTCTATTAATGAAGTCAGGAGATAGATAGAAGGTAAGCATTTCCTGCGGAATGCTGCGCAAACAGCCGTCAGCTCTCAGATTTCAGCCCCATACTCCCCACCCTTCCCACAGCTCTCCTCTATCTTTAATTAGGGCTGGCTGAAAAAGTCTTTTTGTTGAGGTAGGGAGTAGGGAGTAGGGAGTAACAAGTAGTTAAGACTCTGGAGTTAGAGGAGTTATAGAGAAGTTTGTCCACTGAATAACTTGAGTGATTTTCTGCCATATTTACCCTCAAATCCTCACTTTTTCCCCTCTATTCACCCAAAACCTGGTAGTTTTTCATAGCTCAAAATTGCTCCAACCAATATCAGTCATATCATGTCCGGTAGCATCGGTATTGTATAGCAAAGCTAGGGAACAGGGAACATAAAACAGGCAATAGTGAGGAAGGCTTACTCGCTGTGAAAAAAACTTAAATTTCCTGTAGATACCTACCATTGGCTTTACACAAACGATATTAACGGACATGATATCAATCCTTTGAGATTTTATCAGCCAGCCCTAATTAAATAGATACAGCGCTTCCCCTTGCCCGTGAGGTACACCCCGGAGCGGTCAAGATGCCCGCACTACAATATTTTCATCATTTACCATTTACATCATTTCTCCCAAATTTGCTGTATCAAATGAACTCACACCCCATATAAGACTGCAAAACCTCCGGTACCTTCACACTGCCATCAACCTGCTGATAATTTTCCAAAATAGCTGCCATAGTTCGACCCACAGCTAAACCCGAACCGTTCAAAGCATGAACATATTGAGTACCCTTCTTCTTCCCTTCCTTAAACCGAATATTAGCGCGACGACCTTGAAAATCTCTCACATTAGAACAACTTGAAATTTCACGATATGTTCCTGATGATGGCAACCATACCTCCAAGTCATAACACTTTGCTGCAGCAAAACCCAAATCCCCAGTACACAATTCTAAAATTCGATAAGGTAACTTCAGTGCTTGCAAAATAGCCTCAGCATCTGCAACAAGTTTTTGATGTTCCTCTTCCGAGCGATCAGGATGCACAATTTTTACCATTTCAACCTTATTAAATTGATGCAGTCGAATCAACCCCCTAGTATCTTTGCCATAAGCACCAGCTTCGCGACGAAAACAGGGAGTATAAGCACAGTGATAAATAGGTAGTTCTTCTGCACTCAAAATTTCATCCCGATAAAGATTCATAGTTGAAACTTCTGAAGTGGGAATGAGCCATAAATCGTCAGCTTCACATTTAAAGCTGTCTTCAGCAAATTTTGGCAGTTGGCCTGTAGCTGTCAAAGACTGACTATTTACTAATAGTGGGGCCATGACTTCCACATACCCCGCCTCAATATGACGGTTGAGCATAAATTGAATTAAGGCCCGTTCCAAAGCAGCACCCATTCCCATTAAGGCAACAAATCGACTTTGAGCAATTTTGACTCCGCGCTCGAAGTTGAGAATGCCAAGTTTTTCCCCGATTTCATAGTGGGGAATAATTTTAGGGTTTTGGGGAATATATTCATCACCCCAACGTTTGACTTCGACGTTTTCTGCTTCACTTTTGCCTACTGGTGTAGACTCACTTGGTAGATTTGGAATATTTAAGAGTAGGGCCTCTATTTGGGCCTTTAGTTTTCTTTCCTCTGGTTCTAATTCACTGAGTTGGGCTTTGATTTGATTGCCCTCTTCTTTTAAGGCTTTAATTTCTGGGCCTTTGGGGTCGCTGCCTGATTTAATTTTTTCTCCTACTTGTTTACCTATTTGGTTACTGCGGGCTTGAAGTTGCGATCGCTCTGTTTCCAGTTGTCGTTGTTTTTCGTCCAATTCTAGGATTGGTTGTAACTCATAGTCACCACGACGGTTGAGTTGTTGTTGTACGGTTTGTGGATTTTCCCGAATTTGTTTAATGTCTAACACGATTTTTCCCCAGACCCTTAATTTGTCCCACTTAAATACTTAAGAAAATATTACTTTAATGTTGTTAATCTTTTTTGTGGAACTCAAGAAATAACCTCTATTAATTGCTTTTCTGGATTTTATCTTTTTTTATGCTACACATAATTAGTATTATTTGATTTCACTACTACATTACAAGCTAAATATAGCAGTGCTTCACCGTTAGTTATTTTTTACTTATATGTTTAATAAATTAAACTAATCAAATTTTCATCCTAAATGAGGGGTTTTACCCCTTTGGGGTGTTATACTACGTTTAGTAGATGCACCCTGATAGTTATAGTCCCTTGGCCAGAAATGACTAAGGGACTTTTTTTATCTATATGCTCGAATATTTAGATAAACTTATAGATTTTGTTATTAAATATATATTTTTTAAAATACTTGCTTGATGGGTTTTACCCCTTTGGGGTGTTATACTACGTTTAGTAGATGCACCCTGATAGTTATTTGTCCCTTAGTCATTCTTTGACGAAGGGGCTTTTTATTTTGATCCCTAAGATAATCTTAATGTCTAATGTTCTATGTGTCCATAAAAAAAACGCTCTCTGGTCATAAACAGAAAGCGATTTTTTAATTATTAATGGGATTAATGGAGCATATGGGAGTCGAACCCATGTCCAAAATGGCTATTGACTCTTCGCTCATTCACAGGTTTAGCTCTTCTTAACCCTCAGAGCTGGGACCATCCATTATCCCGGATGGCGGGATGCTCTGGTTAAGTCTTAACTAGCAGCCGACCAGAGGCAGTTAGCTAGTGCATCCGTTGGGGTTAAGTCTGTAGTCCTTAACGGAGTCAAACCACAGACGCTCGAACCTATAAGAGGCGTTTCGGCAATTAAGCTACAGCTACTTGCTTACGAGCAAAAGGTACAATGTTGTTTGCACTTATTATTTTTTGAGCCTGATATTTTCGAGAGAAGACTCACTCTCGACCTGAATCACAAAGTAGATTTCACCACCTTGTCGAAACCGTTAATGCCCCTTGTGCTTATCCTTTTATCTTACACAATGATTTTAATTATGACAACTGATAGAGAATCTGCTTAAATACTTGTTATATCTATGAACCGGAGGCAGAGGGGATTTGATTTTTAAATTTAATTTAGGGCTGGCTGAATAAAGCTAAAAGTTAGTATAGCTAGAGCTTTTAGAGCTTTTTTTTATCTTCAATTTATCTCCTAGTTATCGGCTGCTTATTGGCCTCAAAATCCGAAAATTTGCTGCTGAAATTTAAGAAAATTTCTTCACATAAAATGGCCGAAACTGTCGCCTGTTCCTGCCATCTCCGCTTCTGGTGCGTCCCCCTGTCCTAGCCCTACCAACCAATTTTTGTCAGCAGACCCTAATGTAAGTCCTCTTCCCAAATACCAATATAAATACGATTGTTACTACTTCGTTCCACTAAACCCTCGAAGTTATTTGCCTTAAATTCATAGCGATTAATTTCACCGTCTCGGACATCACGCCATTTTTGAATCACTTCCTGGGTATTTTGCCATCTCAACATTCCCGATAAAGCCGTTTTCACCATCAGCTCATCCATAGATTCCAGTACAGACAACTCAGTTTGACGTAAACGATTGGAATCTAGGTCATATATATAGCCCAAAGTAATTTTATTTGGTAATAAATCATAAATCACAGCTCTTGTATTTGGCCAATAACCTCTAGGAATAGTTTTAGTGGGTTGTCCCAACAATTCAATCACTTTACTTTCAGGAGTACCAGGAGGAAGACCAGGAATTTTAATCAGCTCATCCCCAAGAGTTGAATTATCCACAGGATCGGAAGGAATATTATTAGGTAAAACCAAATCTATTGGTATATCAGGAACTGGTTCTACAGGATCGGGTGTCGGAGTTGGACTAGGAGTGGGAATGGGAGTTGGCTCTAATACAGGAGGTTCGGGACTAGGAATCGGTTGAATAATTGGCTCTACAGGAGTCGGGGTGGGAGTAGGAATAGGAATAGGAATAGGAATAGGAGTAACAGTCGTTGGTTCAGTTTCTATTGGTTCTGGCGTAGGAGAAGGTATGGGAGTAGGTATAGGAGTAGGTTTTGCAGAAGGAGTTTGAGCAATATCCGATGGTTCAACCGTGGGAAAAGGCTGAGTTGGTAGAACAATAGGTGGACTAGAAGATGGCTCAGAGTTAAGTAAAATAGCTGCTAAAGCTCCTCCGATCAGAGTAGCAATCGCCCCGATAAAGCCCCAAAGCCAAAGTCCTTTAGATTGTTCTCCCCCAGGAACACCAGTAGTTCTAGTATTTCCAGTCCCTAAACTTTGGGGTAAATTTCTAGACACTACAGCTAAAGTAGACCCAGTATTTAAAGAATTTGGCAAAAGTTCTAGCCATTGATCAACAGTAGCAGGTCGGTATTGAATGTCCAAAGCCATACCTTTAATTACTGCTTGATTAATTGCAGCACTAAGCTGAGGTTGTAACTCACGAGGAGTAGGCATTTCCTGTTGCTCTCTAGTCAGAGCAGATATGGGCATTTTTGCTGTTAATAAAGTATAGAGAGTAGCCGCCAACCCATAAACATCTGTTGCCGCAGTACGTTTTCCTTTGACCCAATACTGTTCGGGAGGTGCATAACCATCCGAGACCAAATTAGTGTGAACCTGAGTTTTACCTGCGATAAATTCCCTAGCAATACCAAAATCAATTAATATTACTTCCTGAGTACCTTGACGCAACATAATATTTTGGGGTTTAACATCCCGGTGCAGCAGGTTATTTTGATGCACAACTCTCAAAGCATTGCCAATTTGCTGGATATAATGAATAGCGATCGCCTCTGATAGAGATTGCCCACCAAAAACAACTTCCGCCAAAGTTTTACCAGGAATATAGTCCATTACCATATAGGGTTGCCCTGCTTCAACAAAAAAATCATTCACCCGGACAATATTTGGATGGACACACAAAGCCAGTCTTTTGGCCTCATCCTGAAACTTTCGTTGAAACTCCTCAAAGTTAGGATGTTGACCTAGAGACTCATTAAGAGTCTTAATTACTACAGGTTGTCCCAAATAATTATGAGTAGCTAAGATGGTAATTCCAAAGCCACCTCGTCCAAGTTCTTGTTCTAAGGTATATTTACCCCCTTGTAGGTTTTGTAATATGTTCATTGGCAGTTCCGAATTTCTTTATATCTTCAGTGAATAAATAATAAATAAATTATTTGGCGGTGCTGAATCGTCCTATGACATTCACGAGTCAATAGTCACGAATTTAGTGGTTAGTAGTTATACCAAATTCAAAAAGCACGCCCTCGCTTAGGCGGGGGTAACGTGACTCACCTTATCTCCTGACCACTGACTACTCTAAACTTGAGTAGCTGAAATACATGAAATTGGTATTAGGAGTTTTTCTCTCACGAACCGTTTTAAATTTTCAGGAATTTAGCCCTGAAAAAAACTAAGCTAAATAGCAGATTAATTTTTACTACTTGTTAATTTGCTTATATTACCGAAAAATTTTGGTTGAAAGCCTCCTATTTTAAGGGGATAAAAAGAAAATTTTTCCTTTGAGTCAATCTTCTTCTTTTCCAGGAGAGGTAATTGTTAAGTTGAAGAACTACAGATTTTGATTATGACATTAAAGATACTTTGCCTGAGTAACGGTCATGGGGAAGATGCGATCGCACTTCAAATTTTAAAACAACTGCAAAAATATCCTCTTCCTCCTGAGTTAGCAGCCTTACCCCTAGTGGGAGAAGGGCAAGCTTACACCGAACTCAATAATGTAACTATTATCGGCCCTCTACAGAGAATGCCTTCAGGTGGGTTTATATATATGGAAGGGCAACAGTTATGGCGAGATATCAAAGGTGGTTTATTCAAACTGACTTTTGCTCAAATTAAAGCATTACGCCATTGGGTAAGTTTCCAAACTAATAATGGTCATCAAGTAGCGATATTAGCTATAGGAGATATTGTACCTCTATTGTTTGCTTGGTTAAGTGGCGCTCCATACACTTTTTTCGGAACTGCCAAATCAGAGTATCATCTACGAGATGAAGTTAGAGAGTTACCACCCAGGTCTTGGGTAGAGCGTTTTCTGCTGTGGTCGGGTTCGGTTTACTTTCCTTGGGAACGTTGGTTGATGGGTCTGCGTAAATGTCGAGCTGTTATTGCTAGAGATAAGTTAACAGCACAAATGTTACGGAAAAAGTTCATTCGAGCCTATTATGTGGGCAACCCGATGATGGATGCTCTGGAGTTGGAAAGTTCTCAGATATCAATGTATAAGACTGATCGGGAACTGCCACAAATGCAGCGTCAGCTTATTATTACTTTGTTACCTGGTTCTCGTTCTCCTGAAGCTTATGCTAATTGGGAAATTATTGGTCAGGCTATTGCAGAATTGATCGAAACTTTTGCTGAGGAAAGGTTATTGTTTTTAGGAGCGATCGCTCCTAATTTAACTTTAGAACCTTTAAGTGAAATTCTTAAAAATTATGGTTGGCGTGCAGACAGGGAAATTAGAAATCAGACCCAAAGTAGTATTTTGCAGTTGCCCGTTGATAATCCTCAACCTGCTTTATTTTCAGGAGAGGGTAGTATTCAGTTTCCCCTACAATTAACTTATAAAAATGCAACTCTTATTTTAAATCAACAAGCTTTTCAGGACTTTTTACATCAGGGAGATTTTGCTATTGCTATGGCTGGTACTGCAACAGAACAGTTTGTGGGTTTGGGCAAACCGGCGATCGCTATTCCTGGCAACGGTCCCCAATTTACAACTGCTTTTGCAGAAGCTCAAAGTCGGCTTTTAGGACCTTCTTTAATTCTAGTCAAAGATTCTCAGCAAGTTGGAGCGGTGGTTAAGTCTCTGTTAAATGACCGAGACCGACTACAGTCTATTGCGGAAAATGGTGTTTATAGAATGGGGGAACCAGGTGCATCTCAAAAAATTGCTAACTTTTTAATGGAGTTGAGTTGGGCGTAGTTAGGAAGTGTGGGAAGTGTAGGAAGTGTGGGAAGTGTGGGAAGTTTGGCAAGTTTGGGAAGTTTGGCAAGTTTGGGAAGTTTGGTAAGTCTGGCAAGTTTGGTAAGTCTGGCAAGTTTGGTAAGTCTGGGAAGTTGGGTAAGTCTGGGAAGTCTGGCAAGTCTGGGAAGTCTTGGAGGAAATATCAATTAGGATTGAATAGACCTCTGCGGAAAAGAGGAAGTAGGAAGTAGGGAGTAGGGAGAAATAATTGGGGTTTGCTGAAAAAATCGGCGTTGCTGAAATGTAATGGTAAGTAGCTGAAGGTAAAATTGAAAAACTTATGTTTGACGTTGATACTTAATCTAAAAATCATTACCATTCAGCAACGCCAAAAAATCAGAGTTTGGGAAGTGTCAAGAGAGTAGGAAGAAAGAGAAAATTGGAGGAATAATTGTTACTGAAAGCGGTTTTCAATTCAGACAACAGTAGGGACGTTCCATGAAACTTCCCTACAAGGATGAATAAGCTATCTCTACTGATTACTGACTATTGGCATTTACTACTAGAAATAACCGCACTCTTTTGTAGCAAAGATTTATAAATTTGTATAATACTAATTATCAAAAACAACGCTATACTTTATAAGTTCTAAAATTATGAATTAATAACTACAATTTATTGATTTTTAGTCATTAAGTGCCTGTTTTTGATCTGGTTTTTTGTCTTTTTATCACTACACCCAAAACCCCACACCCCACACCCCACACCCTACAACTTCATAAGATGTAGCAAAATTTTTGAGAAATGGTATAAGTACCTCATAAAACTGGAAAGTGCTGTATATAGTGAATTCTGAGTCAGCAAAACCGACTCAGAAGTGAAAAAAATCATCCCAGGCAAAGATATCAAATAGGTTCTATTAACTGCCTTATAATGAATTTGTTTATCCTTTGATCAAAACTCCTGGCTCTTTTTGTAAAGGCAAAATATCTAAGATGTCAGTTTGAGAACAATATTTGAGGTCTTCATAACATTCTAGACGTTTGAGACGTTGACCGTGACTAGCATAATTCATTAATTCATACAATTTTTGCTCCCACTGGAGATAGAGAGATATTGCACCAAATACTTCATCGTTGCCAATAGTTTCCTCTGGAGATGAGTTAGTTTCTGTGAGTAGAGTATGAGCGATCGCTCCTGCACAGACTGTATCTTCTAGGGAATAACTACCTTCCCAACCAGAACCTAATATCCAAATAGTTTCTGGTTTATTGGCTTTCAGATATTCAACTACGGAGCGACGGTTAATGAGTGCTGCTGCGAGAACAACTTTCGCGTTTTGGATGCGCTGGAGACAACGGGTGCCATTAGTAGTAGTCATAAATAAGCGTTTGTCTTTGACTACTTCTGGGGTAAAGTTGAGGGGTGAGTTGCCTTCGTCACAACCTTCTACTTTTTTGCCTCCTCGTTCACCTACACGAATACGTTGAGCTGAAGGCCATTTTTCACTAACCGTCATTAGTTCTTGAACATCACTAAATACTTGTACTGCTTCTGCACCTGCATTGAGAGCTGTGGCCATTGTTGTTGTAGCTCTGAGGACATCAACAGCGATCGCGCAGTCTGGCATATTTTCGGTGGGGGTTTCTTCGGGGGTGTGATAGATGAATATTTTCACGGTTTAGTTATAAGTAATACTGCTGATTAATTATTGTATTGCTTTATAGCGCTTTGCGGAGGCAACAGCTCATCTGGCAACAGGCAATAGGGGGAATACATTACCGTTTGCGCAGTATCTCCATTGGAATAATATAAGACTTTTAGCTATTGGACACTTCCTGCAATTTGTAAATATATCAGTGTACGCTGCTTTATCAAAATGATATGGGTCTAAAACCCCGCTTTTTAAGGCGAAATATTTTTGGAGAGTTGCTCAACTCCCCGTTAAAAAAATAACTTCTGACTTCTGACTTTATTAAGTAGACATTTGTTCTATTTTACCAGTAATAATTCTGTGAATGTCGTCTTGAATTTGAGTACGAGTCTTTCCTTCCCATCGTACTTTTAACAAATTCAGTCCCACTTCTGCATATTTTGTGATAATTTCCAGGACTTCCCGACTTTCGTTAGGTTGGGGTTGACCGTTGCGTTTAGTTATGGCATGAACTCCTGCTTCTAGTGCCAGACGTACCTCATCATCAACACTTTTCATAATTACCATATCCTGGCGGCTTTTGAGAGAAACTTGGGAGATATCAGCATTTTGTTTGATGGCGTAAGCTGCTGCAAATACATAAGCATCAACCATTCGTCCGAAAACGGCCTGATTTTTGAGCGTGTCCAAATAACCTTTTGCTTCTGGTGTGGGGCGAATAGTTGCTTTGGGGTCAATACGTTTCATTTTTTTTCCTCTACTACGGAAGTATCTGCTGTTGCTTCGAGACGGCGAATATTGAGAGTACCTGCAATGTGAGGTTGCACAATATTTAAAAGATGCGAGGGAAAGTCTCGGTCTGTTGCTAAAACTATTACCTGAGATGGAATTTCTGGTAATGATGTAATTAAGTTTTTCTGATGTTTGGTATCTAGATGACCAAAAGGGGTATCCATAATTAAAGGTGCTGCTGTACCAGATGCTAAATTTAATCCTGTGATAAAAGCGAAGGCTAAAGCTTCTTTTTCTCCTGCACTTAAGGTTTCTGGGTCGATAATTTGACCTACTGCATTTTTGACTCCTAAAGTATAGTCAGGTTGAATTTTTATCCCTTGATATTCTTCTGGTTTATTAGTGACTTGGCGATGAATTTTAGAGGTTTTATCTTCGATGGTTTGTTTTCTTTCTTCTGTGCGCCATTTTATTAGTTCATCTGTGGCTTCATAAAGATTTATTGCTAGTTTTGCTTGCTTTGCTAAAGTTTCTGTTTGTTTATCTTGAGTTGCTAGTTTTTCTATTTCTCGGCGTTGTTTTTCTTCGTCTTTTTTTAAATCTTCTATGTCGTTATTTAATCTGTCAATTTGTTCTTTTTTTTGTCTGGTAATTTGCTCTGCTTCTCCTACCGTTTGCCAAATTGCTTGAGCGTCTTCTTGATTAATTCCTTTAGTTTATCGTTTCAGACGATATGTGTCTAGTTTGATTGTTTCTAGTTCATCTTGTAGACAATCGCGCTCCAACAAAAGGTCTTCAAAGTTAGGTATTTTATAGTCGCAAAGTGTTTCTAGACGGTTACGTAATTCATCCTGACGGATTACTTCTTGGGTACTACTAACACTAGATTCTAAGCTTTCAATTTCTTTGATAATAAATTGACGAGAATCTTCATCTATACAACGACCACAAACACAAGTTTTATCTTCTAATAATTCTCGTAAAAGCTTAACTGAACCAGAACGTCTAGCGGTTGTAATAGCTGTACTTTGCATATCATCTGCAACTTCCCTGACAAATTCTATTAATAACGGAATAGGTGCTTGTCTCAACCCACTTTCTAATTGTTCTGTTGCTTTTTTTAGGTTTTCTTTAGAACGTTCTTGTTCTCTTTATAAATCCTTTAATTGTTCTAATTTATGTTGTAGTGCTTCAATTTTATTAGCCTCTTCTCTTGTTTCTTTCAGGTCAATCTCAGCCTGTTGATCGGCTAATTTTGCTTCCTCAAGTTGTCCTGTTTTTATATCTATATTTTCTTGAATTTCTCGAAGTTTTTGTTTGACTTGTCTGAGACTTTCATTAGCCGAATCTGCATCATTAAATTTTTGATCTAATTTTTTTCTAGTAATTTCTACGTCGTGCCGGAGATTTAGTAACTCAGTAATTCCTAGTATTCGCTCTATGGCTTTGTGGGTTTCTTTAGTGTGAATTCGTTGAGCATAACGTTTGATTTCTACACCATCAAAGAAGAAAAATTCTTTACAGGAATTTGGCAATAGTTCCTCAATTTTTTCTGGAACATCTCTGATATTTTTACCATTTTTATTGATTACTGGTAGTTCTACTTTTGCTCTAACTGTTTCGCCTTGTATTTCTCTTTTTGCAACTCTGCTAATATTGTAAATATCTCCATTATGCTCAAAAACAAGTTCTACTGATATTTCCAAATTAGGATTTTTTTTAACTATTACCCGATTAAAATGGTCTAGTAATTTAGAATCAGAAATAACTTTTGCTCCGTAAAGACACCATTGAATTGCCTCTAGTAGAGATGTTTTGCCAAATCCATTCTGACCAAAAACAATCCAGATTTGCTTATCAGTATTTAGGTTAAATTTTATTTCTTGATTTTGATAACATTTCCAGTTTTTTAGACGGATACTTCTGAGTTTAAGTGCCATAATGGGTATCCTCCATCAATAATTCTGATGAGTCTCTATAACGTTCAATCATTTCGAGTAATTTTGTCGGAGCAGTCTTGCGCTTTTGCTTGAAAATTTCTTTTTTTTCAAGTTTAATTGCTGCTGTAATTAATTCTAGAGGAATTTCATATTTTTCTGCTAATTCTTGTAGTTTTTCTTCCACTTTTTTACCCCCCAATATTTTTAAGTAAATTTCAACAATATTAGTTATCTTCTAGAGGTCATTACAGACATTCTGTAGTTATGAATTATGACTATAGTATGGTGGTTCTCATATTTGATCAGATACAGTATTTGTTCCCTATTCCCTGTTTACTAAAATCTAAAATTTGTTTGCTAAATAATTAATTAGGGCTGGCTAATTAAAGATAAAAGTATTGGCAGATAAAGGTTTGAGCATTTTTAAGTCCCGAAAAAATACGAGATTTGGGGTGGCTCTGGCTCATGGATGTTAGTATTTGGGTAAGAGTTGGGGAGGTTGCATCAAGGGATAATTTTTCGGAATAACTTCTCTATAACTGCCTGTTTCTGTTGACTCTGTAGGGACGTTACATACAACGTCCCTACCTCCTCCCTAATCCCTACCTTCACAAAAAGACTTTTGAGCGCAAACCCTAATTATAGCCGTTTTCATAAAGGTAGACTACAGGAAAAAGATAGGTATTTTGAAAGTTTAATCAGTTAAAAACCGGATGGTTTGATGATTGATATTTGAATCAAAACCGTTATTAGGTTTAAAGCTTTTTCTTCTTTATTCAAACACTTTATCAGCAGAAAAACATTGATATTTATACGGAAAATTTTCTATAAAATTACACTATAAATTAATTTTGTATCTGTAATTATACGATTTCCTAAGAGACATAATTAGTAAGCATTCAGCTATTAGCAGTCAGCGCTTCCTTGGGGGATACTACGCTTGCCAGCAATCAAATATTTACCTAATACCAAATTGATAAATGTTTGCTACAAATATTATCAATCTTGGGTTTTGGGTGTGGGGTTTAGGGTGTGGTGAAATCATCGAAAAAAAAAAAAGAAAAAAGCTGGTTATAAAACGGATAAAGTGGAAAAAATTGATTTTAGTTAATAGTTGAAGTTGGCTCAAGCATCACATTCTTTTGGGAAATTGGTATAAATAGTTAAACTTAACTGATGATGTCCGCTGTTACCCAGACTTTGAATTATGGCACTACTTCAATCTTAATTCATCCTCCAAAT
>JASJEE010000120.1 GCA_030064835.1 Microcoleaceae cyanobacterium MO_207.B10
ACTTCAACCAGTCCATCATTGACTCCAGTGGTCGTGTGGTAAATACTTGGGCAGACATCATCAACCGCGCTAACTTAGGTATGGAAGTAATGCACGAGCGTAACGCTCATAACTTCCCTCTAGATTTGGCTGCTGCTGAAGCTCCTGCTATCAAGGGTTAATTTTTTAGTTAACTAATAATAACGCTCTCCATTCTTGGGGGGCGTTTTTTTGTAATGCCTATTATTTTTCTTCCTAATGGTGTAAAAAAGAGTAAAAAGAGGTTTGTATCGTAACGTCATTAATAGTTTCTCAAACAGATGAGTTATCAGCGTTTTCTTCTGTGAAGCAGAAAATCGTCTATCTGTTCCTTAGTCAGACTTAGTTTTCAACAAATAAATCAAAAAAAATATTATGCGTCGGCTGATTAGTTTATTTTTAGCGATTATATTTTGGCTTTCTACCCCTAGTGTGAGTCTTGCCCAAAATAATATTAATAATCTTGATCGCCTCCCACTAGAAAAAGTGCAAGAATTAATTTCTATTCGATACAGTCTGGAACATGAAGACAAAGGTATGATGGAGAATATCAGTATTGTACTACCATCAGAGTTTTCTCACTAATTAGACATCTGATATCAAATCCGGTTAAACAGTTATAGATTGGTTAACTTTTTAGGAGTCAGCAGTCAGGAGGAGAGAGGATTACAAAGATGAGCGTAGTTATGACGATTGGAGATTTTTTTTATGTCCAATCAAGCGGATTTGATGCGATGAATAAATGACTGAAGTGCCTCTGTCGTGCAGAATATGCTCGCACCACAGAGTTTTACTATTTACATTTTTACCTTAATATACCTAGAATCTGCTGTAAGCTCTAGTAGGGTAGATTAATGAAATGTAACGCACCATCTAATCCTAAATATTTCGGCGCGTTACTTTTCCCCCACTCCCTCACTCCCCTACTCCCCCACTCCCCTTTACCTTAATATACCTAGAATCTGCTGTAAGGTCTAGTAGGGTACATTAATGAAATGTAACGCACCACCTAATCCTAAATATTTCGGCGGGTTACTTTTCCCCCACTCCCTCACTCCCCTACTTCCCCACTCCCCCACTTATGCAACCTCAAGCTGGAACTTTAATCACATCATTCCCAGACAAACCAAAGGCTTTGTGAATAGCTTGCAGTGCTTTGACTCCATCCTTTTCTTCTACCACACAACTAATTTTAATTTCCGAAGTGGCAATCATCAAAATATTGACTTGACTTGTTGCCAACGCTTCAAACATTTGCGCTGCTACACCTGGATGTGCAATCATTCCCGAACCGACTACACTTACTTTCGCAATACCATTCTCTAATACTACTTCTCCCCAACCAAACTCTACTGCTGCATTTACCAAAGTTTGATATGCAGTTTCTCCCTCTGGTTGAGATACAGTAAAAGCAATATCGCGAGTCAAAACTCCATCCATACTATGACAACGTTGAGATTGAATAATCATATCCACACTAATATTCTGCTGCGCCAACAAACCAAATATTTGTGCTGCCATTCCTGGGCGATCGGGAATGTGACGTACTGCTAGTCTTGCTTGCTTGATATCTAAAGCAACTGCTCGTACTGGTGGAGGAACTTCTTCTGAGTCAGTAGTGACACTTCGCGAAGTGTCACTACTAGAAATATCTGCAACATCCACCTCAAATGCTTGACATAAAGAATTAACTGCCTTTTCGCAGTCTTCTGCATCGACTACACAACTGACTTTAACTTCCGAAGTAGAAATCATTACTATATTTACTCCTGCTACTGCTAAAGTCTCAAACATTTTTGCTGCTACTCGTGGGCGCCCGATCATTCCTGCACCCACCAGACTGACTTTAGCAATAGGTCTCTCTTCCGTTTTGACTTCCGGTTCTCCCAGACTGGGGTCAGAATTTTTTCCTAAAGTTGGTAGTATGGCATCCGCTACTGCTGCCGCTTGTTTCAAAGTATCTTTGCCGACAGTAAAGGCGATATCATTAGTCTTGCTTTCGTGAATAGATTGAATAATTAAATCTACATCTATATTTTGTACAGCAATACCAGAAAATAATTTGGCTGCCACACCAGGGGAGTCGGGAAGGTGCAACATGGAAATTGCAGCTTGGTTAGTGTCATATTCTACGGCGTCTACAGGTTTGGTTAATTCTAAATCTTGCAAAGCGCGACGTTTGGGTATTGCCGAAACTACGCGAGTACCGGGTTCATCACTCCAACTGGATAAGACTACTAATGGCATTCCATAATTTCGAGCAATTTCCACTGCTCTGGGATGTAGCACTTTTGCACCTAGACTTGCCAACTCTAACATTTCATCACAGGTAATTTCTGGCATTAACTGCGCTTCGGGTACTATGCGGGGATCGGTTGTGAGAATTCCGGGTACGTCTGTATAGATTTCACATCTTTCGGCTTGGAGTGCTGCTGCTAAAGCGACTGCGGAAGTATCCGAACCCCCTCTACCTAATGTTGTGATTTCCTGATGGCGACTCTGACTAATACCTTGGAAACCTGCAACGACTACAACTTCTCCTAGTTGGAGATGTTCTTCTATGCGTTCGGTTTGAATATGTAAAATACGGGCGCGGGAATGTTCGGCTTCTGTAACTATTCCTACCTGCGCTCCAGTCAGGGAAATAGCTGGCACTCCCAACTCTTGTAAGGCCATACTCATTAGAGCGATGGTAACTTGTTCCCCTGTGGATAGTAGCATATCCATTTCTCGACGACAGGGGTTGGGGGAAATTTCGTTTGCTAGTTTGACTAAACCATCTGTGGTTTTGCCCATTGCGGAAACGACTACTACTACTGAGCGATCGCTGGCTGTTTGAGCTATACGTTGGGCCACTGCTTTAATTCTTTCTGCAGAGCCGACTGATGTACCACCGTATTTTTGGACTACTAACATATTCATTTCAGAATTAGACTACGAGAATAATTGTATTGATTTTAAATTCTTAGGTTAGAAGTTGTTAACCGGATTGATTAAAATGTTGTATAATTTAATGTTTAAAAAATAATTAATTTTAGTCAAATATTAATAATTTATCTCATGCCAGAAATTAATTGGATGACAATTTTAGAATCACAACAAGATGAATTTATTATCAAACTAATATACAGGATGCCTGCTTTTACAAGGGAAAAATACGATTTTGATTAGGCTATTCATCTATAATTCTTTAGATTATGATGGTGAATTAGAAGAAGATGAATTAGCAGAGAAATTGAACTGTTTTTGTGAGGAATTAATATCCAAGTATTATGGTAAGTATAGGGATTACTTTCCTCATAAATTTATTAATTATAAAATAGGTAAAATAGGGGAAGCATCTGTAAAAGATTATTTAGGTAAATTAATTAGTTATATTGATTACAAGTTATATGAATGGGGAGATGGTGGAACAGATTTCTATTTAAAAAATAATAAATCAGTAAGTTTACAAGTTAAAACTACTTGCTTTTCTAGAATTTTTGAGAAAGATATTGATTATGAAGTAGATGAATATGAATATTTTTTTTATTTAGAGTATAATTATGTAAATCTAGAACAGGATAAATGCGAGAAAATTTTAGATGGAGTTAAATGGAAAATAAGTGAAAAAGAAAAAAATCAAAACCAATTTTTTATTTTTGTTCTTTTGTTAAATCAGGTAGTAGGAAATATAATTTATAAGTATGTTGACATTACTAAATATAGATAAAGATTTGATACCATTGCTAATTCAAACAAATTATGATGATCCACAAATAGATAGTCATTACACTTGTATATTATGTGGATTTAAGCCAACAGATATGTTAAAACCTAATACAGATATTTATTTAAAAGGCCGATTTTATATTGGTGGAATCAAAGGCTATCTAAAACATTTTACCGAATAATTAATAATTAATAGTTAATATAGCAATTACCATACTGGTGAGGTACAAAATTCTTTGGTTTTAGGAAACAGGGATTAGTAATTCTCGTTCCCTAGGGATAGATCAAGAAAAAAAACAACTGTACCTCATTAGCTTAGGAAACGCTATAATTAATTATTGACTATCAATTATTAATTATTCATTCAACAATTAAGGTTTAAAGCCTCCCCCGATATGGGATAAATAAAAAAAATTCCTTTTAGCCAATTCCCTTCTTTCAATAAATGGTAATTATTAATTATTAATTGTTTCGGCATCTCGTCACATGAACATTGTTAATTGCTGAATTAAAATTATTAGGAGGCAAGGAATATAATTTTGAGGCGTAGGAATTTGCCATAAATTTTTAGTTCAGTACCAATAGACTTTTATCTTTTTTTGTAGATTGCCAAGCTATTATCATTATTAATACCTTGAAAATCAAATCCTGATTCATTGAATAATTTCTGATAAGCATCCTGTCTAAACAAAGTAACTGTTAGTTGCTCTTGAGCTAAAATTTCACCATCTTTCTTAAAGAAATAGCTTTTTTTACGAGTGTGATGATCTACTTTATCTTCTAATTCCTCAATAAGTTGAGAATATACAATTCCTCCAGGTAAATTTTTTTCAAAATCAATCCTCAACTTTTGTATACTCAACAAAAAGTAACTTCCTGTTCGTAAATGACGAGCTAAATTTTTTAATCCTTGATAGTTAGCTTGAACATCAGGAATATGACTCACTAACTCCAAGCGATCGCCACAACTAATAAATAGCCAAACTCCTGCATGAGATATAGCAACATCAAAGGTTTTATTTAATTCCATTGTTAGACCATCAGCTACAATCAACTTAGCTTTATTTCCCAAACGTTTTTTAGCAATTTCCACAAAGGATGGTGTAATATCAACTCCAGTAAACTGACAAGTATTATCAATTTCCATGTACTTTTCTGCAAATAATCCCGTTCCTACTCCTAGTTCAAGAACCTGAGAATTATTACCTACAATTGAGTATGCTTCCTGAGCTATATTATAGTAGTCATAGTAGCCAGACATCATCAACAAATCGTAATAATTAGTAATTCCTGTAAATTGATTAACCATTTTTTTACTTAAATTTATTAGCAAAAATTTCAGAGTTAATTATATCAAAAATTTATCTTTTTTTGATAAAAATTATATTAGTTAATATTGCTTTTACCTCCTGATTTTATCAAGAGCTGATGGCTGAATACTTACTTTGTTTCAATAATGCCATCTGAATGCCTGCATTTATAAAGCTAATTACCAATATCAGGAGGCTATATGATAGCTGTTTGTTTACGTTTTATCAACACATAAATATGATTTATCATCCCTAAATTTCGTGGGAAGAATAATCATAAATATTCAGGAATTTGCCATAAATTTTCAGCTTCAGTACCAGCAGTTATCATCCTCAGCTTTTGAGTTAATCTCTGAGTTTGAGAAAGTGAAAAATGTGACTTCCAATCTCCCACTTTTCCTTTACGAATAAATGGAGTCATATTAGCAGGACGTTGACTAGACCAACGACTTTGATTTTGACTCATGCTAGTAAAACTTGTATGATAAAGAATGCTTTCTAGAATTTGTGGATTTTCGATTTTTTCTAGATAATTATCACCTAAAAATTTTGCTATAGCAATAATATTTATTTTCGGGTTATTTTTCATGGATTCATAAGTTAAAAACAGAACATTTTTATCATTTTTATGTTTCACCCAAGAAACCAAATTATCGAAGTAATCTCCCCACTCTACTTCTCCATTAATAAAACATTCAAAAAAATCATCAAATGTACCTTCAGCAAAATCATAATGTTTGATAAATCCTTTAGTATGATAATACAAAGAAACAGCACAGTCGAAAGGATTACGAGTTACATAAATGTATTTTGCATGGGGATGATAAGGAGTTAAATCGTAAGTGAAATGGGTTTTTATAAAACGAGGTTCAGATAAAGATTTCACAAAATCATTTCCCACTTCTTCGAGATGAGGAACGTCTAAATTAATCTTTTTACCGACAGGAAATGGTTCTCCATCATGGGATAACATCCAAACAATATGTTGAGTCCAAGTTGTTCCACATTTGGGATAAGTGGCAATAAAAGTGTCTGTTCCTTGAGGTTGATATGTAAGTCCAGAGTCCCAATTTTCTGGGGGAAATCCCATTGGTAAGCGAAAATTTTTGTGGAGGGTATAGCTGGGTTTTAGACCTTTTCTCATCCTAGTTATTAAAATTATTTTCAGTGAATAATTAAATTTTTACATCTTTTATATTTTACTTCAATTATGTATAAAATTTACTATAGCAATCCTATTTTAGTTGTAATATTTTGGTGGTATTTAGGAGTCAGGAGTCAGGAGTCAGAATTTTCAAAGCTTTCAGTTTAAATTAGCTATTATATAGCGCTACGCATTAAGGCTCTTGACATTTCTAAATCCTGTTTGCGTAGCATTCCGTAGGAAAATCCTTTAACAACTTCCGGTTCCCTGTTCTCTAGCGCGTAGCGCTATAAAACTTATTACAACCTATTTAGGATTGCTATAGGAATTGACAAAGTATTTTTTTATAGTGCAAAGAGTATTATTTTGAAAGCTAGAATGTGGGATATTTTGTATTAGCTATTCGCTGTTCCTTGTCTTTAGTCTAAATCACTACTTCTACAAAATTACTGAATAAAAAAAGGCAACAATAATAGAAATAGCTGTCTAAGAATAAATTGGAGTAGCTCATTTGCAGCATATATCTTCGAGATGCACCTTCTTGTAGTATTATTTTTTTAAAATGGTCTAATTATTTTTATGTTCAATCCTCCTCCAGAAGCGTTTGAAAATTCTCGAGATTCTTATCGTAATCCCTGGATTTTTGGTATTTTAATTATTGTTGTTATTTTCCTATTTATAATTATGTTTTCTCTAGAATCTAAATCCGAATTTTTAACCGACCCATTTCTCCAAGCTCCGACAGAAAATTCTGTACAAGTTGTTTGGTTTACTGAATTTCCTGGGAAACGAAATTTTGTAATTTATGGTGAAAATTTGAATCAAGTTGTTGAGGCAAATACTACTAAATTGAGTCGTACTCGCGAAGACCAAGATTCTATGGTTGGAAAACAAACAGAAAAAGGTTTAATTTATCAACAACCTATAATAAGAGATATCTGGCGACATGAAGCAAAAGTTATTGGTTTAACTCCTAATAATTCTGTGCCATATCAAATTATTAGTGAAAAGGAAAATGGGGAAAATATGAGGAGCAAAATTTTTAATTTAGCTGCTAAACCCAACCCTGGTAAACCTTTAAAAATCCTCCTAACTTCTGACCATCAATTAAAACCAATGAGTTCTGCAAATCTGCAAAAAGTAACAGAAACTTTTGATAAATTAGACGCTATTTTTTTTGCTGGAGATTTAGTTAATATTCCCGACCGAGCTTCAGAATGGTTTGATGATAATCGGGGAAATGCTTTTTTTCCGAATCTTCAAGGTAGAGCTAATTATGAATTAGAAAAAAATGGCAAAAAAACTGTTTATAAAGGTGGAGAACTCATTCAAAATATGCCTCTGTTTCCAGCAATTGGCAACCATGAAGTTATGGGTATATTTTCCATGAAAACCTCTTTAAACTATCAATTTAGTCAGCCTTATCCCAGGGAAGCTGCAAAAGATTTATATCCAGAAAAGCCTCAAAATATTAATCCCGATACCTGGTTAAAAAATAATTCTTTTAATACAGACACTTACCAAGAAATTTTTACTCTGCCTCAAAATAGTTCAGAGGAAAAAAATTACTACTCTGTAACTTTTGGCGATGTACGTTTAGTAGTTTTATATATCACAAATATCTGGCGAGTTCCCCATTTAAAAGATAATGCTAGAGGCAAATATCGGGAACGAAAAAAAGATTTTGACAATCCTGCTGAATGGGGTTACGGTCAGCATATTTTTGAACCTATTATTAAAGGTAGCGAACAATATAATTGGCTAGAAAAAGAATTGGCAAGTCAGGAATTTCAACAAGCTAAATATAAAGTAGTTATGTTTCACCATCCGCCTCATTCTTTAGGTGAAAATTCTATTCCTGCTTACACGAATCCCATCCAATATATTGACCGAGATGAAAATGGAAAAATTACCATGATTCGTTATGAATATCCCCAACAAAATGACTATATTATTCGAGATGTTTTACCATTATTAGAAAATGCAGGTGTGCAGTTAGTATTCTACGGTCACTCTCATTTGTGGAATCGTTTTGTTAGTCCGAGTGGAATGCACTTTCTAGAAACATCAAATGTGGGAAATAGTTATGGAGCTTATGTAGGAGAGACAAAGCGAAATGTTCCTCTAAATTATCAGGAAAAATATGCTGAAGTTGGTAATCCCAATGGTCTAGAACCAATAATTCCAACTATCGCACCTTTACTAGATGAAAATGGTAAACCTCAACCTTTTATTGCTAGTAATAATATTACAGCTTTTAGTATTTTTGAGACCGAGACAGGAACAGTTAGTAGTTACTATTTTGATACGAGAAAGCCTAATTCTGAAGTAGTAAAATTTGATGAGTTTCAGCTTCGGAAATAAGATGATAACTAAGTAGGAATTTTGGAGATAACATCCCTACTTAGTCGTCTAACTAATTAGGTTTTGCTGATTAAATATAAAACTATTTTCAGGTAAAGGTGTTAACCTTTTCAGGTCGGGAAAAAGTGCAACCTTTTAACTCCAAAAGGTTCAACAAGTTAGAATTAAATACTGACGAGGACAGAGAAAGTAAGGGACTATTCTTCCTACTACTTCTTCTATAATTCCGATTTATCCTAACTCCTGACTCCTACCCTCATCCATAATAATTTTTCAGTAAACCCTAATCATCAAAAAAAGCTGTGATCATAATATTTGAATCAAAAGTCAGATCAAACTATTAATAGAAAGCTAAAATTCCCAAGATTCAAGGTTGAGAAACCATAATTTACACCGTAATTTTCACCCTCACACCTTTCCTAGATAAAACTGGAAAACTTCACACTTAATATTAGGAGTAATGAGATGACAACTTTTATAATTTTTCAGACGGAGACAGAAATAGATAGTAGTTACTATTTTGATATGATAAATTCCTAATGCTCAACTTGTAAAATTTGATAAATTTCAGCTTAGAGAGTAGGGAGTAGAGAGATTTTATTAACTTAAGCAATTAAGTGCTGATGTAAGATTAATTAGGGTTTACTGATTAAATATCTCAAGATTTATATACAAAGTTTTTAGCCTTTTTAGGTCGGAAAAAAGTACCAGCTTTTAGGTTTAAAAGGTTGATGAATTTAGTATTTTGGGCAAAATAATTGCAGAAAGATTCAGGGACGATATTTTCTTTGTATCTTCTCTAAATTTCCTATTCTTCCCGACTCTTGAATCCTGACTCCTAACCTCGTGCATAATAATTTTTCAGCAAACCAAACCCTAATTAAACATTACTAAGTAGGTGTGCAAAATTAATTACACAGACTCTAGGTCTGAAAAGCCTATATTGTAAAAATTACAGGGAAGATAATTAGGTAATTAATTTTGCCTCTGCACTTATTAGACATCTCCAATCTTATCTATAAATTATCCATTATTTTTCCCTATTCCCTATTCCCTGTTCCCTAATAAAACAAACATTTTTTAACGCAAAAAATTAGCTAAAGCAACTCCGATAAAAGTAGCTAAAGCATAACTGAAAGTACCACAAATAATACCAGGAGTTACTAACTTATACCAATTTTTTGCTTTTGCCATAGCAGCAGCAGTAGTAGGACTTTCTAAATTAGCATTATAAACTACAACTAACTCAGCTAATTCTAACCGTAATAACTTACCAGCTACTAGCAGAAACAGCAAATGAAAAGTCAAAATTACCCCAGCAAAAATAAATAAAACAGGTTCAAATTCGAGAGCTTTTCAGATATTAGCACTAGCTCCAATTACGGCAAAAAATATCTGCATTAACAAAGTACCAATTTTGTCTGCTACTGTTAATTTTTCTAAATATTGGGGAAATATTGTGGCGAGAGAAACTATTAAAATAGTGGTGAATAAAATTGCTGCTTTAGAAATCCCTAGTAAACCAGCAATACTAACTCCTAATGCACCTACAATTCCACTAATAGCTAATGCTTGGCTCATATCTATAACTGATAATTATTGTGTTTGCGACTCATAAAAATTCCTTTTACTTTGTTCTCGCAAGCTAGTATCTTTAGCAAAATTATTACTAGGAAAAATTTGTTTTACCCATTTTAGAGAAGGCAAAGCAAATAACAGCATAAAAAACAAAGTCATAGCCAAATTATCTGCTGCTAATAAATCTACCGAATCTAAATTTAATTCGATAATTTTAGCAGTGGCAAAAAAAATTTACCGAAAAATAAAGGTATCAAGCCTCTCTTTTCAAGGATAAACAAGAAAAAATTTTCCTTTTATTCAATCCTCTTCCTTTTAGGGAGAGGTAATTATCAATTATCAGTTATTAATTATCCATTATTCATTATTGAAAGAGCCACCAATATAAGTAGCAGAAAAAACTCCAGATAACTTCCAACCTAACTCACCTATAGGAATAAAATAATATGCCAATATAGTTCCCAAAACTGTTCCCAACGCACCTAAAAAATAAGCAATTAAAACTCGCCCAGATTCACGGATAATTTGTAATATATTAGCTTGAAATAAAAGCAGAGGAATAGAAAAAGGAACCAGAAAAGATCAAACTATATTATAAGCAGGAGCATCAATAGGTATAATTCTTAAATTTGACAGAAAAAATGTTACTAGCATAGTTACAACAGCACCAGATATACTTGCACCCCACCTTTTCTGTTCTGACCAAAAACCAATAGTTACTGCGGAGAAAAGAATTGCCCAAATAGCAAAATTTTGCTCAGGTTGAATTAAACTGTTTGTCATAACTGGTCAAAAATTGTTTTTCCGGGATAATAAGCATTCAGCCGTCAGCTAGCCTCCTGCGGAGGAGCTGCGCTATTAGCTATTGTTTTTGCTTTTAGATTTAAACCCCACCTTTAAGACTATACTTTATAAATATCTCTCTTGATCTAAAACTTGATCATGAATAGCTTTAAAGGCAAAGTATTATTGCTGATAACGCAGTTCCTCTGCAATAGGCTAGCTAACAGCTAATAGCTCAATGCTTACTATTGCCTTTTCTGACAATAAATTTATTTATACCTCCAATAAAAAAACTATATGAATTCAGAAAATATTCAATCCCAAAAAGCTCTTTTATTAGTAAATCCTCACGCCAGAAAAGTTAAGGATAATCTAGATTTAGTTTTGGGGTATTTACAAGATTTTGGTTTAGAAATTATCTGCAAAAAAACTGAATCTCCCCAGGATTTTAACCATTTTATTCAAGAGTATAAAAATCAGGTAAATCTGATAATTATTGGTGGTGGGGATGGCACATTAAATTTAGCCATAGATAGTCTAGTCGAAACAGGTTTACCCTTGGGAATTTTACCATTAGGAACAGCTAATGATTTAGCTCGCACTTTAGGAATACCTGTTTCTTTATTTGAAGCTTGTCGAGCGATCGCTACTGGCAAAAAACGTTATATAGATTTAGGTGTAGTTAATGGCAAATATTTTTTCAATGTTGCCAGTATTGGATTAAGTGTAGATATTACTAATAATTTAACCAAAGAAGCAAAGCGTCGGTGGGGTGTATTAGCTTATGCTATTACTGCCAGTAAAATGATTTTACAAAGTCGCCCTTTTAGAGCAGAAATTCGTTGTAATGGTGAATCAGAAATAGTCAAGACTTTACAAGTTGCTGTAGGAAATGGCAAACATTATGGAGGTGGGATGACTATTGCTCACGATGCTACAATTGATGACCAAAGGTTAGATTTATACAGTCTAGAAGTAAAATATTGTTGGCAATTTATTGGGATGTTACCTTCTATCTGGAAAGGGAAATATCAAGAAAGTTTTGGTTTTCGTTCCCTCTCTAGCTCTGTAATTAGTGTTTATACTCGCAAACCTCGTCCTATTAATACTGATGGAGAAATTGTTACTTATACTCCTGCTCATTTTCAAGTAGTTCCTTTAGCTTTAGCAGTTATGGTACCGAGGAAACTAACAACTGAAAAGGAAAAACTTAATCCTATAATTCATTAGCTTAATTTTCTGAGGAGGTAATTTCAGTTATCAGTTAACAGTTATCAGTACCTCCTACTGAAGTAGCAGCCTTGAGACCATATTTTCTGGCAAAAAATTGTAGTTAACCTATTTTTCCATTTAATTTAGTTTCTCAAATAGTGGAAAAATTGTTAGTAATTGTAAGAATTATCGTAAATGGTTTTATTCATCATTATGCTCAAAAAGATAAATAACTTAGATAAAATACTGAAGTAATAATATTATCAAACTCTTTTTAAGACCAAAATATAATATTAAAATAAGTAGATAGACGTTAAAATTTATCGTTATATGAAGGATAAGGCAGAAGGTAAGAGGTTTCAAAGACACTTTACTTTTTTTATATACTTAGTTTTTTCGTGCCTACTTACTTAGAATAACAATGAAAATCAAAGATACAATTAGATATGACAAAGAAGCAATAGAAAAACATAATCGAGAAAATCCTACTACTTTTAAAGGATGAGTCTCAAGAATTACTTAAGGATAAAAATATTGATGAATTAATTAATTAATATTATCCATACAATTGAAAGGGTTTTTCATCAACTAACTGGTTCACATATAATATCTTATGATATAAAAAATATGGATGTATCATAGCGAGAATAAATTGCCAGAAATATTGTCAACATAATTAATATTAATCTGCCACAGGCAAGATGCCTGTGATAGCCATACATAAAACTTGATCAAATTTTATGTATGTATTTATTGTAGAACTTGAGTACCATTATTAAAGATGTTCATGACTACAATAAAATACATGATTTTATTCTCATTCGTGACTCAAACATGACAGAAAATTTAACAATTCCCATACATGAAACTTTCCAAAAAACCGTTCAAGGTGAGGGTTATTGGGCAGGTGTTTTAGTTGACTTTATTCGGTTAGCAGGTTGCCCAGTAGGTTGTCATTATTGTGATACTGGTTATGCTGACGGAGGAATAGGTTTACCCCGTCAACTTAGGAGTTTTGATGAATTAATTGATGAGTTATTTTCCCCCAGAGTTGTGATTTCTGGAGGTGAACCTTTTATCCATAAACAACTACCTGCTTTAGTAAAAAAAATAGAAGCTTCTAGTAGAAAAGTTTCGATTGAGACTTCTGGTTGCTATTGGCAAAATATTTCTTCTCAAGCTTGGATAACTCTCAGTCCCAAACAACATATTAGCCCTAAATATCCAGTTTTACCGCAAATGTGGGAACGGGCAAATGAAATAAAATTAGTAATAGAAACTGGTAAAGAATTAGAGTTTTATAGTAATTTGTTTTTGTCGAATAATAATATTCCAGTATTTCTACAGCCAGAATGGTATAGTCGCGAGCGCACCATACCATTAGTCTTAGAATTACTCCAAAAATATCCCCATTATCGACTATCTTTGCAGTTACATAAATATGTGGGACTACAATAATAATTAATCACTAAACTGATAAAAATTGATAAAAAAAACTGTCTATATTTGAGAAATGATTAAATCATTAACTCTCTTATAGACAGCGAGTTCAGAACTGCAGATGGAGATACACCCTGATAGTTAATTTAAATAGTAGATGCCCCTGATGGATAACTCCTAGATGGACTAATAACCTGATGGTTTAACTCCCTAATGGCTTAGTCTCCACATCCCAAATAGCAGGATTCAGGAGAAGATAGTAACGACACTACTAACACCTCACTTCCGGCTTTTGTGATCCATCAGGTCGTGCCTATGCTGTTTATATAATTACAGACCGATTCTTGAGAAGACAAGAGGGCTTTTGCAACAACCCACTTTTTGCAAGTTGTGGAAGTTTCAGTGGAAGTTTCAAAAGTCAATTTCAAACACTAAACAGGGTTCATCTACTATGAAACAGAATATTATCGTTTTAGGGTTAATAGCCTCCGCAGGCTTAACATTTTTCCAAGTACCAAAAGCTAATGCCTGGAATTCAGGGCCATCTGTACGAACAAGCATTGAAGAAAGTCAGACAGTTGGTTACACAGCAAAAGATGAAGATGGGGATGATGAGAAAGTAGAGACAGGTAAAAAAGGTCAAGACAGATAAATAAACTAAAGGAAAGCAGAAATAACTTTCTGTAGTCGGTATAGACAGATTAAACTGGATAAAGACTAGGGTAGAACTCTTTGTTACGGATTTAGGGTTCTACCCTCTATTATCCTTGTATTATGTTCTGATTCAGATTATCGACTAGATATGGACACAACGACAACTACTACACGCAGAAAAAGGGTAATTACGAGAACTACAGAAAGAAGGCAGGCAACCCCAAAAGAGAGAAATTTAATCCATCTTTTAGCTAACCTTGGATGTAGTCTTGCGAAATATGGCCTCCAGCACGCCTCTAGCAAGGGACAAATAGCTCCTGAAGACCGAAAGCATTTGGCTGAGTGGCATTTTCTTCGGTTACAACAAATTCGCCGAATAGAACGCAGCCTCGAACCTGTGGCTCAACTTAAGCGTGTTTATTACAGAAGTCAACTTAGTCCTAGATCCCTCAAGTCTCTTAAACTTGTATGGATGGAGGATGAAAAGCAAAGAGTCAAGCGGGTTAATCCAGAATTGGATGAACTTCTAAGTATGGTTTTAGACCGAGGAGATACTCTCAAGCATATATTTCATACTATTGAATCTAGGGAAAGGGTATTCTCTAGAACTCCTATACCAGGAGTAGGGGTAGTGCCATTATGGGTGAATGAGTGGGAAGAGTCTGGCTATGAGATTAATTTCTTTCCTCCTTCTTTCCCAGACTGGGCCCAACTTGTGGATGACTGAATACTTTTGGCAGTAAAATTTTTCGATAAAATTTCTCCTGGATATTTAGCTGAGGAAAATCTACCGTTCCTTGTCTGAGGAATTTGAAATTTACAAAAATTAAGCTTTTTCAATAAAATTTAAAATTTCAATATTTAGCCCTTTACCTTATATTACCCCTAAGTTTATCTTTGGCTGAGACTAAATTTTTGAGACACGGAGTAGTCTGTAGATATAAAACCTCTGGTGGAAAAGAGGGAGCAGGGATCAGGGAGCAGGGAGCAGGGAGAAATAATAGATGTTTTCTATATGATAATTGATTTGATTTTTTATTATTGGAGATGTATATAGAAAATACAACGAAAAATATGGAAAAATATTCCCATACAACCCATCTCCCTAGCACCCCATCTCCCCATTACCTAATTATTAATAATTAAATAATTCTGGTTGAAAGCCGACCCTTTTAAGGGGAAAAAGCGGTCGGAAAGCGGAGCAGTCCGTAGGATGGGATGGCGATGC
>JASJEE010000121.1 GCA_030064835.1 Microcoleaceae cyanobacterium MO_207.B10
CATTTCATTCTAGATTTTGGCAATGAATTTACTGGCTTTACAGATAGCTAAAGATGCGTTGTCTAAAGCTGGCAATAAGGTATTCTCGTAAATATATAAAATGGCAAAGTTGAGAATGAAATAGCCCTGCATAGGTTGTGACAAATAAAAAAGTAAATAAAAAAACTGAAACTTTTGCCAGTTACCGGTTCCCTGTTCCCTAAAAGTCATTAAAATTTTGTACAGGACTCAAATAGGATTGCCATAGATTTTTAAAACGGTAAATAAAGAATTATATTCACAGGTTTTCAGAAGAGGTGCAGGTAAGTAAGCAGATTTTTTCTCTTGCTGCACTGATGTCTGAATAAAATATGACAAATATATTTATTCTCAATTCTCAAAATTCTCTAATCATTCCCAAAATAACTCATTCTATATAGGAGTTATATTGAAGTAGTTTAGAAAATATCCTAGAATCAGAAAACCGAGAACATAAGTATTAGGATGTAAGCAATCCGGAGGAAATGCTTACAGTAGGAGTTTCAGAATTGGGATATATTTTCTTTCTGATTTTTTAGAAATCATCAATCATTGGTAAAATAATATTCTATTCCCCATTACTGCATCACTGAAGTATCCTTGTTTACCAATAAACAAACAAACACATATAGCCACCTTACTGCTAAAGAACGTAGATTTCTCTCATTTCCAGCTCAACTATTACTAGAGCAAAATCTACTCATCGGCAATATTCTTGATTTTGGCTGTGGGTTCGGAAACGACGTTAAATTGCTGCAGCAAAAAAGCTTTAATATCAGAGGTTATGACCCTTATTATTTTCCTGAATATCCCCAGGAAAAATTTGATACTATTCTTTGTTTTTATGTATTAAATGTCTTATTTCACGAAGCACAACCAGAAGTTTTGATGGCTATTTCCCATTTATTGAAACCAGGAGGAAAAGCTTATTATGCTGTGAGGAGAGGTTTGAAAAAGCAGGGATTTAGAGAACATTTTGTACACAAAAAACCAACTTATCAGTGTTTAGTATATTTACCTTTTAAATCTATTCACAGTGATGATTTGTGTGAAATATATGAGTATATTCATTATAATCAGCAAAAAAACTCGGAACATAAATGCTTATTTTGTAACCCCCGTAAAAGTTTACAGTTAATTACAGAATCAGCAACAACTTATGCAATACTTGATGGTTATCCACTCACAGAAGGACACACTTTAGTTATACCAAAGCGTCATCTAGCAAATTATTTTGACTTACCTATAGATGAACAATTAGAATCTTGGTTAATGGTAAATCAGGTACAGAAAATTTTACAGGAAAAGTATAATCCAGATGGGTTTAATGTAGGAATTAATATTAATCGCGCTGGGGGACAAAAAATGATGCACAGCAATATTCATGTTATCCCCCGTTATGAAAAATATGGGTCAAAAGTTAAGGGAGGGATGAGATTTGTGGTGCCTAAAAGTATTAAAAATCAATAAGATAGGATAACAAACTATTCTCTGTGTGATTACGAGTAAAAGAATTCCATGTCCCCAACTCTTTGGTAGGATATCCAGATAACATAGCTCTAGCATCATCACTTAGTCCCTGTACTAAAGTAAAATCAACTCCAGCAATGCTAGGAATATTATCTAAAGTAGCTCCGGTTAAATCGGCAGCCCGCAAATCAGCTCCTTGTAACTCTACTCCATTGAGTATAGTATCTCGTAAATTAGCTCCAGTTAAAAAAGCTCCCTTTAAATTTGCGCCACTTAGAGCCGCACCCTCTAAATTAGCCCCAGTTAAGTCAGCCCCACTCAGGTAGGCACCCCGGAGATTTGCGCCACACAAGTCAGCACCCCGGAGATAAGCTGTATTTAAGAAAGCGCCACTGAGGTTGGCTCCGGGCCCTACTGCTCCAGACTTTTTATAAGTAAATCCTTCAGGCCAAATTGTATGACTATCATAATAGGCCACCTGTAATTTAGCTCCGTTTAAGTTAGCGTTAGTCAAATTAGCCTTTTGTAGTTCAGCTCTATTAAGATAAGCATCAGTTAAATCTGCACCACTAAGGTTAGCACCCTGGAGATTTGCTCCCCGTAAATCAGCAGCTTGAAGATTTGCTCCACTTAAGTTAGCCTGACTTAAATTCGCTCCGATCAGAATCGTATTATTTAGTTTGGCTTGTTGTAAATTGCTTTGGCTCAGGTTGATTTGATATAGTTCGACTTGACTAATATCTATACCTTGTAAATTACTACCTGTCAGATTTTTGTCTTGCTGATACGCTTGAATAATTTCTGTTGCTGATTGAAACTGCATTTTGGTTGAAGAGAAGAGTTGATTATTTACTATTGACACTCTCACCGTTAAATCAAAGATTATAACGGGAGATTCTTGTTCATAGATTGATAGAGATTCGTTAATTATAGATTCAAAAGTCTCTATTTGGTTTATCCTATAATTTGGAAAATCTCAAGTTGATTTTTGTTTATCTTTCTTAACTAAAAATCTCAGAGATGTTAACAAAACTTTAGAGGTAAAAAAATAGATGCAATTTAAGCCACCAATGACAATGATAGATTTTTTTCTCAAAAGTGAGGGAATATGGTTTTCGCAACGTACAGTCCATCATTTTGATTCTGTTGAAGATGAGTCAGGCGAATCTAATATAATTATCAAAGTTTTAGCAAAAGATAACCCAAAAGTTATTGAAGTTTGTGAACAACAAAATGTTAATCCAGCTTTAGCAACTGGGGGAGCAAGTTTTAATTGGCAAGATAATTTAGATGATGATGAACCTAACCCAAATTATGCTGCTATTTTAGTTGATGTTCCTGATTCTGGAATAGGTAAAACTGGTAAATTTTTGCGTAACCGTGGTTATGTAGAAGGTATTCCTGTTGTTGGTAGATATCGTTTTGCTCCTGATGGTGTATTGACAATTGATACAGAATATGAAAGAAATCAAGGGCAAGAACGTTGTTGGTTTATGACAGATGATTTTCGCGTTCGAGTTAGTACGGTGCGGATGATGAATGGTATTAATTTAATGACTTATTGTTCTGAACGTCGTTGTTTAACTCGCAAACAGTTAGAAGAAATGATTGAAAAAAATGCTTCTAGAATCTCGTAGTAAATAATAGACTTGTCGCTATTCCTGAAGCGATTAATTATTTATCCCTGATTATCGCTCTTTTTTAACTTAAAAACAGGTTTAATTATATGTCAAACCTTTACTTTTATGCTCCTGACGAAACTAGACAAAAAAAAATTCACGAAGACCAAAGTCAATGGACAGGTTTTCATAGTAATTTTACAGCTTGGATAGCCCAAACATATTTCCATCTTAAACAAGCTGGTTTTCCCTGTGAAATAGCTAAAAAAATCCCAGACAAAGGAATTTTAATTGCTGACCGAGATACATTAGATAATAACTATCCTTTTCTAGATGAAGTCATGTTAATTTGTGCCAAAAGCGATAAAGAATATCACCCCTCAGCACACTTACACATTGTTCATAATCGGTCTAGTTGTGAAAATACCAAAAATTCTATCTGGAATCCCTTTTTTATTAACCATTGGCCAATGCCAGGATTAATTTCTAGAGATAGAAAACGTCATACTTTAGTTAAGAATATTTCTTACGTCGGCACAAGAAGTCAATTAGCACCAGAGTTAAAATCCAAAGTTTGGCAAGAGTCTCTTGCAAATCTCGATTGTGATTGGCAACCAATTTGGGATACATCCCAATGGAATGATTATACTACCTCGGATGTAATTGTAGCAGCCCGGAGTTTTGATTCTAACAAATATACCAATAAAGGTTCTATCAAGCTGATTAATGCTTGGCACGCTGGTGTTCCTGCTATTTTAACCCCTGAATTAGGTTTTATGGCAGAACGAAAAACTGACTTAGATTTTATAATTATCAATTCATTTCAATCAGCTATTACAGCTATTTGTGGCCTCAAAAAAAATCCAGAACTATATCAAAAAATGGTTGATAATGGCTTAGAAAGGGCAAAAGGATACACTATTGAAAAGAACTTAAATCAGTGGTTATATTTCTTAAATAATGTGGCTTTTCCCGCTTATGAAAAATGGAAGAAAATCAGCATAGCTGAGAAAAAATGGTTATTCATAAGACGATTTATTGATTTTAAATATAGTAGAATGAAATACAAAATACATAGATTAATAAATCAATAGGTTTGGGAAGTGCTATATAAAATTGGTTTTTAGAGAGGATAGGAATGATTTTCAAGTCTCAAGTCTGGTTCAAAGAAATAGTTTAGGGTGATACAACTGCCTATTTGAATACCAAATTGAAAAAAGTAGTTATATCTTAATATCTCTTTGTTAAGCACCTACACAGAATTAATTGCCTACTCTAATTCTCTGTAACGCTTGCAGTCAAAAGGTTTCAATCTTGGCAAATGTGTAATTAATTTTGTGTACCTGCTTATGAATATAGTTTAATAGCTCTTTGTTATTAATATAGTTGAAAATTTTATAGTTCCCAGAAATTGTAAATATAAAATATTTTTTCATATTTTTTAATACACTTATGTTTATATTGACCCTGTGCCGTGACTGTAACAAATGGTATTACAGCCCTAATCCATAATACTTAATTTATTACTATTCCCATTTATTGCTACTTCCAACCAACTATCAAATAACGCTTGATTATTAGCAATCCATTCTTCAGCATGACGGCGAATATCAGCAGGTTTATTCTCCCCATTTTGAACCTTTTCCTGTTGCTCATTAACATCTGAAATTGGAATCGAAATCTCTTCAAACAAAACTTTTGCCACTGGATTCGCCTGCAAAAATTTCTTATTTGCTAATATCCTAATTTTATCTATTGGAATACCAAGATTTTTGCCATTAAACGAAGTATCTTTTGCTGTGAAATTTCCCTGAGTTTCTAGTAAAGATGTAAAAGGAACACTCAACCACTCCACATCTTCCCCCACTTTTAAAACAGAAGCTAACCAATGGGGTGTCCAAGTAAAATAGAGAATCGGTTGACCTTGCCGATAACGGGCCAAAGTATCTGCCAACAAAGAAGAATAATCTCCTTGAATTTGCTCGACAGTATCCTCCAGTCCATAAACCTGCAAATGATGATTGATAACTTTTTCGCACATCCAACCAGCAGTACAACCAGTTAAATTTGCTTGACCATCACCATCTGAGTCAAACAATTTAGCAATTTTTGGGTCTTTAAGTTGTGATAAGTTAGTAATATTGTATTCTTGTGCCGTTTTTTTATCTATCTGATACCCCACCAGACAATTAGAAACAAGCGTTCCCACCCGTTCCAATTTCTCTTCCCCACCATTTTCGTCAAAGAATACTTTGTGTCCAGCTTGCCAATGGGCTCCAGTAAAGTCCACATCTTGATTACTAACAGCAATGTGCATCGCAGGAACATTCAGTTGTTTTTCGTCTTTTACCTCATAGCCTAATTTCTCCAACGCAACATTTACAATCTCGGTGAGAAATATACTGTAGGTTTCTGTATCAGAAGCAGGTCTAACTATAATTCCTTTCCCTGGGAATGACTCATCTGTTGACCGTTGTAATTTAGCCTGGGGAATTAACTGCCAAGATGCAACAATAATCAGCAACACAACCAAAGTAGTTATCCCGAAACTTGCCCAATTTTGTTGTTTGAAAAAATCACGAGACCGCCACCATCCAATCAACCCCCGCTCTTTCCAGGAAAGGACATTTCCTTGACTAATACCTTGAGTTATACGGTCAAGGATTACCGCAATTAAAACAATACCCAATCCCCCCACTCCAGCTAATCCCACATTTAAACGATTTACACCTTGTAATACCATTTGTCCTAATCCCTCTACACCAATCATTGACGTGACAACGGACATTGATAAGGCCAACAAAATTGCTTGGTTTGTACCAGCTAAAATCGTCGGCAAGGCTAAGGGAATTTGGACTTCCCATAATACTTGTTGGGGAGTTGAACCAAAAGCAAGTGCAGCTTCTACTGCTTCTGGAGATACTTGCCGAATTCCCAAATTTGTCAACCGAATTAGTGGGGGAACTGCAAAGACAAATGTAGCAATGATTCCCGGCACTTCTCCGATGCCAAATAGCATTACCACAGGTACTAGATAGACAAAAGTGGGAAGAGTCTGCATCACATCCAGTAAAGGACGTAATATTTGGTCCAAGCGATCGCTCATACCACAAGCAATACCTAAAGGAATACCTAACAGTAGACAAAATATTATCGCAGTTAAAATTAGGGCTAAAGAAACCATTGCTGCTTCCCAAGCTCCGCAAAAACCAATTAAACAAAGAGCAATAATACTATAAATAGCTATTTTTTTTCCTGCTATTTGCCAAATTATGAAGCCAATAATTATCAGAAAAATTAAGGGTGGAATGGCGATAAAAGTCGATTTAATAATTTCCAGAGTTCCCTTAACTGGTAAACTAATTGTTTGAAATAGGGGGCGAAAGTTTTCAACTAGAAAATCGACAGCATTGTTAACCCATTTTTCTATAGGTAAAGTGTAAAATTGGAAGGGGTTAAATATTGTTTCTAATACCAATTTCATAGGAATTATATTGATTTTTTGTCCTGTTTAATAACTTAGCCTCTATTGCTAACATTGCTATATTTTTGTTTTATGGTATTATTTAATAATATACTTTCCCAGATAAAACAATTATTTGAAAAAAAATATTGAGGCAGAGAAAGTAACCCTAAAAGGGCGAGGCTTTAGACCCGTTTTTTCGGTAAAAGGAATATTAAATCCAGGCGTAGGGTGGGGAGGGTGAGGCGACAATAACTATAACTATGAATCTTTTCCAAAGTCGTTGCGGGGAAGATTCCCGCACTACGCCGTAACCCACCGAACATCAAGCCCTCTTGCCGTATTAATCTTTAGTTTACAAACACTCTCTCAACTAATCAATTATGAGGATCTTCTTCTATTTCTTCAGTATTTGTTGTCGAAGAAAAATGAAGCGAATCAAACATAGGACAGTAACCATCAAATGTTACCTTAAATCCGTACAGTGCAGAAGCTGGATTTGAACAACGTTGGCCTCGGTAATGTAAACAATTACCACAACAGTCTAAGTCTGGTGATATAAAGCGATCGCTCCTTTTGCTCAGAAGTTCACGTTGGGATAGTCCCCTCAAAACTAACTCTTCTCCTTGCCAACGAACTTCTACAAGACCAGTATCAGCAAAATTTGGCCAGCGACTGTCATTAGTAATATTTTGAGGTAAAGAAATTATTACCTCTGTCCCTAGCTCAGTTAACTCCCCTTCATAATTTGTTTCAGGTAATGTAGGTACAATAAATGTTTCGCCTATTGGTAACTCTACTAATGTTCCATTACCTGGAGAGTGAAGTTGATAACGGTTTCGCAACTCCTCAAGGTTAGTCAAGTCAGCCAAATAAGTGGGGGAACCATGAACCAGAATTATATGTTGAGGACGTAAGTTATGAATTAACTGAGTTGTTCCTAGTCCATCACAATGATCGGTTAATAGATATGTCTCAGCATTAGTAAAATTGATATCCTGTGATATGACTCCTTTATCTGTATTTTGTCCAGGTTTTTCAGGTAATAACAAAATCCAAGAATTATCTTGGTCAATCAAATATTTGCTGAAATCTGTATTTTTGTCAGCAATGAGGACATAAGGCTTTTTACCAGAAGGAAATTCTCCTGGCAATAGTCTCAAAACTCGTGGTCTTACCTTTTCGTCCCAAAATAGAGGTTGATGTTGAGCAAAGTTTTGTACTGCGGCTGGAAATTGGGACAATAACTGTAAATAATAGTCACAACCTCTAGCTACTTGGTTATCTACCCATATATCTAGGTCTCGACCTGTAAAATAGTGATGACTACGTAAAAGCATCAGCAATTCTTGCCCCAAACCTAAAGCTGGAGCTGGCAAGATAACTGAAATTCCAGAAGTAATAGCTTGATATATCCGCTCTGCAAGCTGATTTTCTAATTGACGCCGATGTGGATAACGAGCTGTACCATAACTTCCTTCTACAATCAGTATATCTGGCTTCAGTCTTCGTAATTCTCCCAGAGGCAACCCTTCAACTAAACGACTGTTGGATAAAAAGAAATCACCTGTATAGAAAAGTTTGTAGGATCGATTTTCTCCAGTGTAAGTCAGCAAAAAAGCGGTTGCTCCTGGTAGATGACCAGCAGGAAAAAGTTCTACAGTTAGTCCACGAAGTAGTTCTACTGGGGAGTACCAAGGTAATGGTTGACAAAAACTTGGTACTTCAGTCGCCGATAATTCTGGCCAATTCAGAGGTAAAAGTATGGTTGTAGCTCTACTAGCATAGATTGGCAACTTTGGAAAAGTTTGATGAAGTGCCAATAATCCTTGAGCATGGTCTGAGTGAGCATGACTACATAGAACAATATCTGTAGGCAGTGGTTGATTCATTTCATTAGTTAATTTGGTTAATAATGAAATGTCGGCAATACCACAGTCGAGTAATATCCGGTGTGGTCCCATCTGCATGAGCAGACAGATGCCATCATCTGCGTGACCTACACTGTAAGCTAAACATTTTAACTCCATTACAAGGGTCAACTACTTGCGTCCTGGAACATTTTTAGCATCAACAATAATTTCAATGTTTGATTATCTAGCGTTCAACAAGTATTTAAAGAGAGTAATTTTTGACATCCTCCCGACGCTGCTCTATGATACTGGGCATTCCCTAGCATGAATGATAGGGGGTTTCTGTTTCTTAGCACTGGCTTTCCAAGATTTACTTTCTTTTGGTTTTGGTTGCTCCACAGAATGACACTGCCAGTCTCGCAGCCAAAATAATCAATAAAAAGTAAATCATACCAAATTTGATGCTACAAGGTTGAGGGTCAAAGTTAGCAAATAATTATAACTATATTTAATAGTATAAGTTGATTTTATTCTAAAATCTAAATTTTTGCCAAAGTAAAGCATTACATGAATTATTTTTATTTTTGAGTTTTAAATCAATGGTTTTACAAGGAAGCTACTGATGAAATGCTTAGTTAACAATTTTCAATTTTTCCCGATTCATTACTTTTTCAATCTCTCAATAAATCTCAAGAGAGTTGTGAAAAAAATGATTGCTCGGAAAATTTTCACAATATTTTCTATATTCTTAATAAGAATGCACAAGTTTCAGACTATTGCCAGGATTTTTGACTATTATTAAAGATTAAATATGATAAAAAAGCCGATGTATATTGCCAAAGGTTTACAAAACTTCATAATTCTTTATAATAAACAGCTTGATAGCAGTGTATATTCCAAAAATGTATGAGACTTAAAAAAACAGACTCATAGGTCTATAGAATCGATTTTCTGTATTCAGGATATAGATTCTAATTATGAGTTATGAGTCAATAAATTTGAGTTTTGTAACAAAAAAAAAGATTTTTTTCAGCAAACCTTATTACTACCCAGGAGATAGTTCAAATGGCTTTTGGACCAGCATCTCAGTTAGGGGTTGGCCTTTTTGAAGATACAAAACCTTTAGAACTTTGGCCAACACGCTCGTCAGAAGAGGCGGAAACTGTAATTCTAGCTGTCTACAGACAAGTTCTTGGCAATGCTTACGTCATGGAAAGTGAAAGACTCAGCGTACCAGAGTCTCAACTTAAAAATGGCGAAATCAGCGTGTCCGAGTTTGTACGTCAAGTTGGTAAATCTGAACTATATCGCTCTCGGTTCTTTGAAACCTCCCCCCGCTATCGTGTGATAGAATTAAACTTTAAACACTTTTTAGGGCGAGCTCCCGATGGTTATGATGAAATGAAGCTTCACAGCAATATCCTTGATGAAGGTGGTTTTGAAGCAGAAATTGATTCCTACATCGATAGTGAAGAATATCAAGCTGCTTATGGGGAAAACATCGTTCCTTACTATCGGGGCTACAAAACCCAAACAGGTAAGAAAATGGTTGGTTTTACCCATATATTCCAACTATTACGGGGTGCTTCTAGCAGCGACTTAAAAGGAAGTCTGTCAGGAAATAGCCCTGCTTTAAATAAGTATGTGATTCAGGAAACACCTTTAGCAGTAGTTCCTCCCTCCGGTGGTTCAGATGGTTGGTCTTTCCAAGATACACCATTGGGTGCTAGAACTAGACAGGGAGTAGGAGCTGATTCTCGTGGTAAAGTTTACCGCATTGAAGTCACAGGTTATCGCTCAAAAGTGGTAAATCGTGTTTCCAGATTCCGTCGCAGCAATCAAGTATTTTTGGTGCCTTTTGACCAACTTTCTAGAGAGTACCAACAAATTCATCAGCAAGGTGGTGTAATTTCTAGTATTACTCCAGTAAGCTAGAAGTTAAAATTAGAAAATTATTTACTCTTTTTGATGTAAGTATTCAGCTATTAGCAGTCAGCTCTTCCTACGGAATGCGGAGCTAACAGCTCTTTAATGAATCAAGCAATTATTCCTTTAATTTATAGCACATTTTCAAGCCATAAATTGAAAGACAAAAACAACTATTTTAAGTTGTCAACCCCAGACAATAATTGTGTTGTGGGAAATGTAGATTTGTTTCGGAAGCTGACTGCTGAATGCTTACTTTTTGACTAAGGGATTAGTTGCTAGATTCCTCATTACTAAAGTTGCATAAAACAATCAAATAGTGAGAATTTAGTTAAGAAAAAAAAGGGTAAAAAGTTGGGAAAAATTAGCAGTAGTTCATGGTTAATAGTTATTCAGTTGATAGTAGATGAACGAGTAGCTAGGAACTATGAACTCTGCCAAAATACAATAAAAACAAAAATTAAAAGATTATAATAAGAGGAGCGATAAATGTCACTTTGGATAAAAACAGTAGAGCCAATAGAACTACGTTCAAATTCCACCGAAGCAGAAATTCAAACAGTAATTAAAGCTGTTTATAAGCAAGTTTTGGGAAATATTCATTTAATGGAAAGTCAACGTCTAATTAGCGCCGAATCATTACTCAAAAAAGGAGAGATATCTATTCGTAAATTCGTTAATATGGTCGCTAAATCAGAACTGTATTTCTCATTATTTTTTCAACAATCTTCTCCCTATCGATTTGTAGAACTAAACTTTAAACATTTATTGGGTCGTTCTCCCCAAGATCAAGCAGAAATTTCCGAACACATCCTTATTTATAACGAACAAGGATATGAAGCAGAAATTGATTCTTACATAGATAGTGCGGAATACATTAACAACTTTGGGGAAAACATTGTTCCATATCCACGAGGTACTAGCACTATAGTTGGTGTGAAAAATGTAGCCTTTAATCGGACATTTTCTCTGGAACGAGGAAACGCTACAAGTGACAGAAAAAAAGCAGCCCAATTAATTACAGATTTAGCTGCTAATATGGCTACAAAAATTACTAAGCCTTTATCTAGCAGTGGTATTTATACCAACACAGCTAAACGTTTCCAAATTTTAGTTACTAAAGCTGGTATTGGTCCTACTGTAAAACGGAGTAAAACAACCTATACAGTAAATTACGAGCAGCTAACTCCAAAAATTAATAGTATTCAGAAAACAGGTGGTAAAATCTTGAGAATTAGTGAAGTTGTTTAACTAGCTATCCGAGCTATCAGCCTAAAATTTATTTGTGCATAGATAATGGTATCTGTTAGCTCCCCATTCGGGAAGGGAAAAGGGTAGTGCGTCAAGGAAGTGTGGGAAGTGTGGGAAGTGTGGGAAGTGTGGGGAGGGTCGGGAGATGTCCGAACATTTGGAGGAATAATTGTAGGGTCTATCTTGATTGGGAAGTGTCTTGATGCTGTCCTAACTTTTTGGTCCAAGAAGCTTAACAACTCGCACTTTTTTCGCGACAAAAATGCGCTAAACCTTTATATATAAGTGCTTTTAGATTACATTTGCCTGCCCTACTTGACGAATCCCACACTTTGCTGATGCACAACCGGGAAAAGCTTGGGTAAAACATCCCCTTCTTTTAAGTAGGGACGATTCCCGAATCGCCCCTACCGCTGACTCCTGAATGTAATAGTGCTTCTTTGACATACTCCCGACGTTGCCTTTCTATTCCCCCCTTTCAAAGGGGGGTTAGGGGGGATGGAGAGCGCGGGACTTCCCACCAGGGAAGTTAAACTAAAATTTCAGATAGCTAGAACTTAGAAGGTATCTGTAAAATAAATCTTCGGTGAGTTAAGGTGGCCAAGCATCTTTTGTTTTATTTTGTGAGATTATTCCCGCCATTCCCCACCCTACATCAAAGCTTAATTTTTTATTTTATAGATACCCTCTTAATCTGAATCTGATTAAATATAATTGAAAAGAGCAAGAATGGATGTCATAGAATTTGTTGAGCGTTCAATAGGAACTTGGCGATCGCAACGTAGTGGTCATAATTTAGCATTTAGTCACTTTGAAGAAGTGCGCTCCACTATTGATATTGTATCTTTACCAACTACAGCTCCTGAAGTAATAGAATTATGTAAATCTTGTGGTACAGAAATTGCTAATGCTGTTTCTCCTTTTCAAATGAGTTGGAAAGGAGAATCGGATTGGGATGAAAATGAAATTCTAGAAGGTAGTTGTATTTTAATACCTATTCCCGATCAGTCCGAGCCAAATAAAGGAAAATTATTGCGTTCCCAGGGATACGCAGAAACTATTGCTGCTGTTAGTGAATATCGAATTACAGAAGACAATACTTTCATTTTACACACAACTTATGACCGTGCTGCTGCTGAGGAAAAAATTTGGTTTGCTACTCCTAATCTCAGGTTTCGTGTATCCTTGATTAAAACGAGTGATGGTAATGGAGTCTTAACTGCTTCTTTCTCATCAGAAATTCGTTCTTTATCAATGGCAGAAAAATCATTAGTAGAATCCCAAAAACAGGAAACTTCATCATAAATAATGAATGAATTTCTCCCCGAAAATTTCATCAAAAATGCCAAAAAATTGTAGTAAATAAAATTCGGGAAAAAATGAATATTTCCCCTACAGAAAATCAGACAAAATTGAATAACTTAATGACTCTAGCTAGTTGGATGGCCGGAGATTTTAGCAACCAAAAACAAGCTTTTGCTAATTCAAATCTTTATGCTCATATCCATATATATTTCAGACCTTTACCTAATGAATTTTTTTCTGGTATAGGTTTTTATTCAGAGCAAGTTTATGATTATGACCTCTGGAGTCCTTATCGTCAAGGCGTACATAGATTTGTCGATTTAGGAGACCAAATATATATAGAAAACTATAGTCTTAAAGATCCTATTTTGTATGCAGGTGCGGCGCGAGAGTTAGATATTCTTCATACTATTACTCCAGCTAGTATTGAACGTCGGTATCACTGCTCAATGATTTTTAAAAGAGACGGAGAGAAATTTTTAGGGACTGTTGAACCTGGAAATAAATGTTTAATTAACCGCAATGGATGTCAAACTTATTTAGTAAGCGAAGTCGAGTTAACTGAAAAAACATGGACTAGCTTAGATAAAGGTATGGATATTAATACTCATCAACAGATATGGGGTTCAGCAGCAGGACCTTTACAGTTTGAAAAACAAACAAGTTTTGCTCAAGAGTTACCGATAAAAAACTAACGCAACACCACAGAAAGTGTCTTGAGAGAGGACAACGAAAAAATGTTGCCACCAATAGCGGAAAAAAAATTGCAAAGCTGGATTAGAAGTCGCCATTTGATTTGTTCAGGAAACTTTTTTTTGTTTGAGACAGTGGAATATTCTGCTGTTGATAGATTCACAAATTGTGTTCAAACATTGGGCGGGACTTTAATTTCTGTTAAACCCAATAAGAAAATTTGGATTGGTAATCACAGAAAAGTAGTTCTTTATCAAGCAAGAGCAAGTCTTTATACACCCCACCATGATTTAAAACAATACTGGATTAAGTACGGTGGTTTTTATACTAGGTTTGATGAACGGGGTTAAGACTACCAGATTTTACAGTGGTTTTCCTGGACGGTAGACCAAAGTAGGGATGTTGGATGCAACGTCCCTAGAAGGTTTGGTTGATGGCGACGTGATTGATCAAGAGCGAAAAGCGCTGTAAAAACAACGTCAGCATTTAGCAGTCAGCTCTGAGCTTTTAGCCTTCCTAGTGCAGGATGGCGGAAATATGTTACCAGTGACAAAATGCTCACAGTCTTACCAATCAAAAAATCTGACTTCTGACTTCTGAGTTATGACTTCCGCGTAGCGGTACTAGTTTGTTGCATTTGAAGGAGGAATTAGGATTTAGGTAGTGCGATAATTAAAAGCCTGGGTAAAAGTGGACATCATCAGCTAACTTTAACTATTTAGGTTAATTTTTATTCCTGTTTGCATAGCATCCCCCAGGGAAGCGCTGACTGCGAGCGAGCTAGCTAGCTGTTGGCTCCGCATTCCACAGGAAATGCTGACAAAAAAATCAATAAGTATAAGTATTCAGTTATTCCTAAAATGATTCCTAAAAAAGTCCATTTAGTATAACTTCTACCTGAAAAATAGCAAGGTTGTTTATCTAAGGAATACCATAAGGAGTATACTGGAAAAAGTAAGGTGGCCAAGGAGATTGCCCATGTCAAAAAAACGTAGTGGTGCCACCTCATATTCAGAAAGCAAGGTTAAAGTAGGCGTGTCTTTGACTCCCACTAGCGCTGAAAGGCTAAAGGAGATAGCAAAGGAACTTGGATTATCAAGGTCTGAGCTAGTCGAGCGCATCGCCAGAGGAGACTTTGCTGTTTTGAGAGAGGCGGCACAGGTAACAGTAACTTTGGATAATCAGTCGGAAGCAGTAAACAATGCTTTGAGCAATGGTAAACTACCCGACGGTAATGTAGATGTTGTAACAGTTCCTGAACCATTAAATGGCTCTGACCAAAAGTCGAACCAGTTAGTAGAGAGTTATCAGGTTTTACAACAAGAGTTGGAATCTCAGATGACACAGGTCAAGCACCTAGAAGAACAAATCAGTTCTATGGTGTCAAGAGAAAGTTATGAAAATTTACAAAAAGAATTAGAGGCACAAAAAAAAGCGATCGCAGATTCTCAGGAAAAACTGGATCTGTTAAAGCAATTAGAAGAGCAAATTGCCTCAATGGTTTCTAGGGAAAATTACGAAATTCTGGAAAATAAATCCGAAGAGCAAAAAATTCAACTGGAGCTATTAGAAGAGCAAGTTGCTTCGATGGTGTCAAGGGATATTCATAATTCTTTGCAAACTCAATCCCAAGAGCAACAGACTCAACTGGAAAAATTACAAGAGCAAATTGCCTCAATGGTTTCTAGGGAAAATTACGAAACTCTGGAAAATCAATCCGAAGAGCAAAAAATTCAACTGGAGCTATTAGAAGAGCAAGTTGCTTCGATGGTGTCAAGGGATATTCATAATTCTTTGCAAACTCAATCCCAAGAGCAACA
>JASJEE010000122.1 GCA_030064835.1 Microcoleaceae cyanobacterium MO_207.B10
ATATAGCGTTTCCCAGACTAATGAGGTACAGCTATCTTGATTTCTATTGTATCCCCAGATGCGGTGTTCCTTAAAACCAAGGAATGAGCATACCAAACCCAGCATAGGAATTGCTACGTGAAACAAATAATGTTTACCTACAACCTACAACCTACCACCTACCACCTACCACCTAAAACAACTAATGAGTGTACCTCACTAACTTGGGAAATGCTATAGTGCTATATAATAAACATTAAGTTCGTTGATAATTTGTTGCATAGTCACGAGAAGAGATAAATTGGGAGCATCAATTTTTTGTAAATATTTTTCTGTACACAGTTTGAAGCTCAGGGACAGTGGTAAGACAAAAAAAAGAATAAAAAATCAAGTTTTTAGCACTATATATCTATTAATAGTTAAATATATTAACATCTCATCTAAAAAGTTTATAACACTTAACTCAAGATTACTAATTATTTTTCCAAAAAACTATTTATTAGCTTGAATTTGATTGATTCATGTGAATATTATCATCTTCAGTTTCGAGTATTAAGATAGTTAAATAATCGACTTTAATAATTAGTATAAAAAATTAATATTGGTAAACTTATGAATAAAATACTCACCTATTTAATCGTCGAACAAATATACAGTAGTAATCGTACAGTAGTCCATCGTGCCATAGAAGAATCATCCCAACAACCAGTAGTCTTAAAACTACCAAATTATCCCTATCCTAACTTTAAAGAACTTACTCAATATCGCAATTCTTATAGTAGTACCAAAAAGTTAAATCTGCCAGGAGTAGTAAAAATGTTAGCTCTTGAACAGGTGGAAAAACGTTTAATGCTAGTTATGGAAGATTTTGGAGGTATTTCTCTCTACGAAAATGTGAGTAATTTTAAGACTTCTAATCTGACAAATATTAGTGAATTTTTTCACATTGCCATTCAAATAACTAATATTTTAGATCAACTCCACCAAAATCAAGTTATTCACAAAGATATTAAACCCCACAATATTATTATTAACCCCCAAACAAAAAAAATCCAACTAATTGACTTTAGTAACGCCACCCACCTACCAAAAGAAACTCTAGAAATTCGTAATCCTCATACCCTAGAAGGGACTCTAGCTTATATGTCTCCAGAGCAAACTGGGCGGATAAATAGAGGAATTGATTATCGGAGTGATTTTTATTCATTGGGGATAACATTTTATGAATTATTAACTGGGCAACTGCCTTTTCAATCAACAGACCCAATGGAATTAGTTCATTTTCATATTGCTCGTCAACCCATACCTTTAGTTGAATTAAATTCAAGTATACCCGAAACTCTGAATAATATTGTGCTGAAATTGATGGCGAAAATCCCAGAATTACGATATCAAACAGCAGCAGGATTACGGCATGATTTAAAAAAATGTCATTCAGAATGGAAAAATACTGGAAAAATTACATGGTTTGATTTAGGGCAAAAAGATAATAGTAACCGTTTAATTATTCCAGAAAAACTTTATGGTAGAGAGGAAGAAGTAGAGATATTATTAACAGCTTTTGAGCGAATTTGTCACAGTTCCCAGTCACCAATAGAGTTAATGTTAGTAGGGGGATTTTCAGGCATTGGCAAATCAGCATTAGTAAATGAAATTCATCAACCAATTATCGAAAAGAAAGGTTATTTTATTTATGGGAAATTTGACCAACTTCAGAAAGATATTCCCTTAGCAGCTTGGGTAAATGCTTTTCGAGATTTGGTCAAGCAAATTTTAAGCGAATCGGAAGCAAAACTCAAAGCGATAGTTGCTAAATTACAGCGCATTTTAGGAGCTGAAGCGCAAGTAATAGTAGATGTAATTCCGGAATTAGAAATGTTAATTGGGAAACAACCTCCTGTGACAAAACTTTCCCCATCTGCTAATCAAAATCGTTTCAATTTATTATTCCCAAAATTCATTTCTGTCTTTGCTGAAGCTAAACATCCTTTAGTAATATTTCTAGATGATTTACAATGGGCAGATTTAACATCTCTCAACTTGATAAAATTGGTGATGGAGGAAATAAATATTCACCATCTACTGCTGATTTGTGCTTATAGAGATAATGAAGTTAGTGCTTCTAACCCCTTCATTTTAACTATTGCAGAAATCCGAAAACTTGAGACAATTATTAATGAAATAAATCTTGCTCCTTTAAGTTATGCTGCGATTAATAGTTTGATTTTGGATACTTTTAATTTGTCTCCCCAAAAATCGCAACAACTAACCAATAAAATTTATCAAAAAACTCAAGGAAATCCTTTTTTTACCGTACAGTTTATGAAATCACTACATAAAGAAGGATTAATTTTCTACGATTTTAAATCAGCTAAGTGGCAATATAATTTAGCAGAAATAAAAGTATTAGCAGCTAGTGGGGATGTAGTGGATTTGATGGTAAAGCAGCTAGAAAAATTACCTTTATCAACTCAGGAAGCATTGCAGTTAGCAGCTTGTATTGGTAATCAATTTGATTTAGCTACATTATCTGTGGTGTTTGAAAAATCTATGTCCGAAACTGCCACAATTTTGTGGAATGCTTTATCAGAAGGATTGATTTTACCAGAGGATGAAACCTACAAATTTTATCAAAATGTTGGGGATAATTTATCAGAAAATTATTTAGACCAAACTACTGAGCTATCAATTCCCACTTATTATTTTCTCCATGACAGAATTCAACAAGCAGTATATAGTCTAATTTCACAACAAAAAAAGCAAGAAACTCATCTCAAAATCGGCAGACTACTATTAGAAAATACCCCTACCGAACAACAAGAAGAAAAAATATTTGAAATTGTCAATCAACTCAATTATGGAATTGAATTAATTAGTAGTTTAGACCAACGAATAGAATTAGCCAGATTAAATTTAAAAGCAGGGAGAAAAGCTAAAATATCTACTGCTTATAATACAGCGATCGCCTATTTTAATTTAGGGATGAATCTGCTGCCAGAAAATAGTTGGAAAAACCAGTATGAAATAACCCTTACATTTCATCAAGAAGCAGCAGAAGTCACTTATTTGAATGGTGAGTTTGAGCAAATGGATAAATTAGTCAATATTGTCTTAGAAAAGGCTGAACAAATATTGGATAAAGTCAAAGTCTATGAAATAAAAATCCAAGCCTGTATTACTCTCAGTCAACTTCCTGAAGCCCTAGATATTGCCTTATCTGTTTTATCATTACTTGGCATTAATATTCCTCACAATCCTAGTCAGTCAGATATTCAAGAATATTTACAAACAACGAAAACTAATCTTCAGGGAAAAAATATCTCAGAACTGATTAATTTACCATTGATGCAAGACCCACAAAAATTAGCAGCAATGCGGATTTTATCGTCAATTTTTTCTCTTGTATTTGTTGGTAAGCCAGAGTTATTACCATTGATAGCATCTGAACCAATTAATCTCTCTTTAAAATCAGGAAATTCTCCATTATTTGCTTTTTCTTGTGCTAATTATGGTTTGCTTTTATGCGGTGTAGAACAAGATATTGATACAGGCTATCAGTTTGGCAGACTTGCCTGTGAACTCCTAGAAAATTTTAACAGTAAAGACCAGAAAACTAAAGTGTTTCAAGTAGTTTACCATGGTATAGAACATTGGAAAAACCATATTCAAGCAATTTTTCCTCATGTCCTAGAAGCTTATAAAATTGGTTTAGAAACAGGAGAATTAGAGTATGCTGGTTATGCTATTCTTCACTATGGTGGATACTCTTACTTAGCAGGCATATCTTTAGATAAATTAGAATCAGAAATAACGAATAATAGCAATTCCTTAAAGCAACTTAAGCAACACAACAATTATTACTACAACGAAATTTGTCATCAAGCTATACTCAACTTACTTGGAAATTCAGAAAATCCCGAATTATTATCAGGGACTGCTTATGATGAGGAAAAATTTATTCCTTTCTATGAAGAAATTAATGACCGTTATGGTTTATTTCAAATCTATTTTCATAAATTAATACTGTCTTATTTATCAGCAAATTTTCAGGTCTCAAAACATTATGCAACTTTAGCAGAAGAATATATTAATGGCGTGACTGGATTATTTTATTTTCCAGTTTGCTATTTTTACAGCTCCCTAGCTCAACTAGCTTTTTACCCAGAAGCAGAAATTGACGAACGAGAAAAAATACTTACAGAAGTCACTGTCAAACAACAAAAAATCAAATTTTGGGCAGAACACGCACCCACAAACCACTCCCACAAATACTATTTAATAGAAGCAGAAAAACAAAAAATAATCGGAGACAAACTCGCAGCAATGGACGCTTACGAACAAGCGATCGCCCTTGCTACAGAAAACGAATATATTCAAGAAGCAGCTTTAGCAAACGAACTGTGTGCTAGTTCTTATCTAGAATGGGGTAAAACCAAAATCGCTCAAACCTACATACTTGAAGCATACTATGGATATCTTAACTGGGGCGCGATCGCTAAAATCAAACACCTAGAAAAAACCTATCCCCAACTATTAGCTTCCATTATCGTTCGTCCTGGGGCAAAAATTGACTCCATCGACAATACAACCCACCATTCCACGAACTCTAGCAACACACAAAATTTCCTAGACATAGCCACTGTCCTCAAAGCTTCCCAAGCTCTATCTGGAGAAATTCAACTAGAAAATTTGCTCTCAACATTAATTCAACTAATAATGGAAAATGCAGGTGCGCAAAAATGCGCTCTCATCTTGCTCAAAGAACAGCAGTTGGTACTAGAAGCTATTGCAAATGTGCAAAATACCACCCCCAATAATCAACAATATCTGCAAAACTTCCAGCGTCCGGTAACTCCCGTTTCCCAGAACCGAGAAATTCCCAAAACCTTAATTAACTATGTCTGGCGCACCCAAAAATACCTGGTATTTGATGATGCTACCATACAAGCAACTTGGGCAAATGACGCCTACATTAGGCGAGAGCAACCTAAATCTATATTATGTACCCCCATTGCCAAGCAAGGCCAACTTATTGGCATTCTCTACCTAGAAAACAATTTAACCAACGCTGCATTCACTCCAGAAAGATTACAACTATTAGAAATGATCACCACTCAAGCAGCAATTTCCCTAGAAAATGCCTTACTTTATGAAAATCTTACTGTTGCCAAAGCGCAACTAGAAATTACTAATCATACCTTAGAAGAAAAAGTCCAAGAACGTACCCAAGAATTAAACGAAAAAAATCAACATTTGACTCACACTTTAGCAGAATTACAACAGACTCAAACTCAACTTATTCAAACCGAAAAAATGTCATCTTTAGGGCAATTAGTGGCAGGAGTTGCCCATGAAATTAATAACCCAGTTAACTTTATTTATGGGAATTTAAACTACGCTCAAGAATATGCTAAAGACTTATTAGATGTGATTTCTATATATCAGGAAAATTATCCCGAACCTGTAGCTGCTGTGGCAGATATTATGGCAGAAGTAGAGTTAGATTTTTTAGTCGAAGATTTACCAAATATTTTAACTTCAATGAAAGTAGGAGCTGACCGAATTAAAGAAATTGTCGAATCTCTACGCAATTTTTCTCGTTTAGATCAATCAGAAGTTAAGAATGTAGATATACATGAAGGCATAGATTCTACTCTGATGATTCTCCAAAATAGCCTCAAAGCTAAACCCCAGGAATTAGAAATTTCCGTAGTTACAAAATACGCTAAGTTACCAAAAATTGATTGTTATCCCGGCGAATTAAATCAGGTATTTATGAATATTATTAGTAATGCTATTGATGCACTACAACCACTGAGAAAAGAAAGGAGCGAGAGGCAACCTCAAATTACTATTACTACAGAAATAGAAGCAGAAAATCAAGTCATAATTAGGATTGCTGATAATGGTATGGGTATGAATGAGGCTGTGCAAAAACGCATATTTGACCCTTTTTATACCACTAAACCTGTAGGTAAAGGAACTGGTTTAGGTTTAGCAATTAGTTATCAGGTAGTAGTAGAACGTCATCAGGGAGAATTGGAATGTATTTCTAATCTTGGAGAAGGTACAGAATTTGTGATTAAAATTCCTCTAGGACAACTCTAGAAACAAATAAATAATTTTCACCACTTCACCACTTCACCTAATACCAATAAAAAAAGCTTGCCCTCGCGAATGCGGGGGAATGTGATGCTTGAGCAAACTTCAACTCTTAACTAATTAATAAAGTTTTTCCACTTTATCCCTTTTATAACCAGCCTTTTTATTTGTTTTTCCTATTATTTAACCAGACACAAAACCCCACACCCTACACCCAAGATTGATAATATTTGTAACAAACATTTATCAAATTTGTATAAAACCTACCACCTATCACCTAGCATCTAAAATCAGCAAATGAGCAGATATGATCGTTATGGAAATTGCTATAGTATCTAGCTAAAATATCAGTATAATTGTAATTAAATCTCTATCTTCTGACACTTGACTTTATGAAGAAAATTTTGAACTATGAACTCTCAGAAGAAATATATAGGAGCGATCGCACAATAGTCTATCGCGCGTATTCCGAATCTGACCAAAAATTAGTCATCCTTAAACTACCCAACCATCCCTATCCTAATTTCCATTCCTTAACTCAATATCGCAACGCTTATAACATACTGAAAAACTTGAACTTTCCCGGAATAGTAAAAATCCTAGCACTAGCAAAATTTGAGCAACGTTTAATATTAGTAATGGAAGATTTTGGTGGCATATCTTTGCCAGAATATCTCAGTCAGGAAAATCTTTCTGGGCACTCTAATTCAGACAACATAAATCAATTTTTTCAAATAGCTCTACAAATAATTAACTCCCTAGAAAAACTACATCAAAATCAGATTATTCATAAAGATATAAAACCTGACAATATTATAATTAATCCCCAAAACCAAAAAATCCAAATAATAGATTTTAGTACCACAACCAAACTGCCCAAAGAAACAGCAGAAATACGGAACCCAAATACCTTAGAAGGAACCCTAGCTTATATTTCACCAGAACAAACAGGGCGAATGAATAGAGGAATTGATTATCGAAGTGACTTCTACTCATTAGGAATTACATTTTATGAATTATTAACAAGACAACTCCCTTTTAATTCCACAGACCCCATGGAATTAGTTCATTTTCATATTGCTCGGACTCCTAAATCTCTCATAGAATTAAATCAGGAAATACCAGAAACCCTGAATTCCATAGTGCTTAAATTAATAGAAAAAATGCCAGAAGCACGTTATCAAACAGCAGCAGGATTACGCCATGATTTAGAAAAATGTAAGTATGAATGGGAAAACACCAAAAAAGTAACAGTATTTGACCTGGGTAAAAAAGACAGAAACAACTATTTAATTATCCCAGAAAAACTCTATGGAAGAGAACAAGAAGTAGAAATATTATTAACAGTATTTGAGAGAGTTTCTGACCGGAAAAAAGCTCAAAGTGAATTGATGTTAGTGGGAGGATTTTCTGGTATTGGTAAATCAGCATTAGTGAATGAAGTGCATAAACCAATAGTAGAAAAAAGAGGTTATTTTATCGAAGGAAAATTCGACCAATTTCAAAGAGATATTCCCTTTTCAGCTTGGTTAAATGCTTTTGAAGAATTGGTAAAACAAATTCTCAGTGAACCCGAAGAAAAATTACAAGCATTTACCTGTAAATTAGAGGAAACATTAGGAGAAGAAGCACAAGTAATAATAGATGTAATTCCAGAATTAGAATTATTAATAGGTGAACAACCCCCCGCCACAGAATTATCTCCAACTGCAGCGGAAAATCGGTTCAATTTATTATTCTCAAAATTTATCTCTGTATTTGCAGAAGCAGAACATCCATTAGTAATATTTTTAGATGACTTACAATGGGCAGATTTAGCATCACTAAAGTTGATGAAGTTAGTGATGGAAAAAATAGATATTAACTATTTATTATTAATAGGAGCTTATCGAGATAATGAAGTGAATCCAGGGCATCCTTTTATATTAACTCTGGAGGAAATTCAAACAACAGGAGCAATTGTTAATCAAATAATTCTGTCACCTTTGAGTCAGTCAGCATTAAACAATTTAGTAGCTGATACTCTCAATTATGCTCCTACTGAATCATTAGAACTCACAGAACAGATTTATCGAAAAACAGAAGGAAATCCATTTTTTAGCAGTCAGTTTATTAAGTCTCTCTACCAAGAAGGATTAATTTTTTATGATGAGCAACAGGAAAAATGGTTATTCAATTTGCCAGAAATTAAAATTTTAGCAGGGAGTGGGGATGTAGTTGAATTGATGGCGAATCAAATCAAAAAACTACCTCAATCTGCTCAAGAATTATTAAAATTAGCAGCTTGTATAAGTAATGAGTTTGACTTAGAAACTTTATCTATTGTCTCAGAAAAATCCCGGCTAGAAACTGCCTCCTCTTTATGGAATGCTTTATCAGAAGGATTGATTTTACCAGCAGATGAAAGCTACAAATTTTATCAGGGAGAAAACAATGATAATTTGCCAGAAATTAAAGATTTAGAAACACCGATATATCATTTTTTGCATGATAGGGTACAACAAGCAGCTTATAGTTTAATTCCTGAAAAAAACAAGCAGGAAACTCATCGAAAAATCGGTAGATTACTCTTAAAGAATACGGCGAATGAGCAACTAGAAGAAAAAATATTTGAAATTGTGAATCAACTCAACTATGGTGTGGAATTAATTACAGAAAAAGATGCTAGGGAAGAGTTGGCAAGTTTAAATTTAAAAGCGGGAATAAAAGCCAAAGTATCAACGGCTTATCAAGCAGCAATATCTTATTTGAAAACAGGGATAAATCTACTGACAGAAAATAGTTGGTCAACTCAATATCAACTAACATTGACACTACATGAATCAGCGGTGGAAGCTACCTACTTAAATGGTGACTTTGAAGAAATGGATAAATTAGTTGATATTGTCTTAGAAAAAAGTAATAAACTTTTGGATAAAATCAAAGTCTATGAAATAAAAATACAAGCCTACATTGGTTTGAGTAAAATGCCAGAAGCTTTAACTATTGGGTTATCTGTTTTATCACTTCTTGGGATGAGTTTTCCCACAAATATAACTGAACCAGATATACAAGAATACTTACAAATAACTCAAGCCAACTTGAGGGAAAAAAATATCTCAGAGCTGATTAATTTGCCATTGTTAAAAGAGCCTGAAAAATTAGCAGCACTTCGGATTTTATCATCTCTTATTTCTATCGCATTTTTTTGTAATCCGGCATTATTACCACTGATTGTCTGTGAGCAAATAAATCTATCTTTACAGTCAGGAATATCTCCATTTTTTGCTGTTTCTTGTGCCTTCTATGGGTTGCTTTTATGCGGACTAGAACAAGATATTGATACTGGATATAAATTTGGCAGACTTGCCTGTGAACTACTAGAAAAATTTCACAGTAAAGACAAGAAAGCTCAAGTATTCGATCCAGTTTATGATGGAATTGAACACTGGAAAATTCATGTTCGCGAAACTCTTCCTCATTTGCTTGAAGCTTATAAAACTGGCTTAGAAACAGGAGATTTGGAGTACGGTACTTATTGTATTCTTTTCCATAGCATTCACTCTTATTTAGCAGGGGTATCCCTGGAGAAACTGGAGCCAGAAATAGAAAAGAATAGCAATTCTATCAAACAGCTCAAGCAAGAGAATAATTACTACTATAGCCAAATTTTTCATCAAGCTTTTCTCAATTTACTAGGCAATGCAGAAAATCCTGAATTATTATCAGGTAGTGTTTTTAATGAAGAAAAATTTATTCCTTTCTATGAAAATATTAATGATCATTTTGGTTTATTTTTCATCTATTTGAATAAATTAATATTATCTTATTTACTAGGGAATGTTCAGCAGGCTAAACATTATGAAGTATTAGGAGCAGAATATATTGGCGGTGCCACTGGATTATTTTGTATTCCAGTATATTATTTTTATAGTTCACTAACTAAACTAGCTTTTTATCCTACTGCTACAGTTGATGAACAAAAACAAATACTAGAGCAAGTAACTGCCAATGCAGAAAAAATGAAATTCTGGGCACAACACGCACCTGCTAACCATTCCCACAAATACCATTTAATAGAAGCAGAAAAGCACAAAATACTTGGAGACAAAATAGCGGCGATCGAAGCTTACGAACAGGCGATCGCTCTCGCTACAGAAAACGAATATATTCAAGAAGCAGCTTTAGCAAATGAACTCTGTGCCAAATTCTATTTAGAGTGGGGCAAAACTAAACTTGCTCAAACCTACATGATCGAAGCATATTATGGATATGTTAACTGGGGAGCAGTAGTCAAAGTCAGAGACTTAGAAAAGCGATACCCACAACTACTCGCTACAGTCTTAGTTTCCTATTCTGAAAAAAACAACCTGATTAGTAGCAGTACCTACACCCGTACCTATGACAGAAATAGAGAAAATATTCTCGATCTAGCAACTGTAATCAAAGTTTCTCAAACTCTGTCTGGAAAAGTCAAGCTAGAAAATTTGCTCTCAACTTTAATTAAACTGATGATGGAAAATGCGGGGGCACAAAAATGCGCTCTTATTTTACTCAAAGACGAACAGTTAATCCTCGAAGCAATGACTCATGTTGTCAATACAGTTATCCCTACAGATAATAACCAATATCTGCAAAATTTTGAGCGACCTCAAGTACCCGTTTCCTCAACTCAAGAATTACCACAAACATTAATTAACTATGTCTTGCGAACTCAAAAATTCCAAGTATTTGATGATGCGACTACAGAAACAACATGGGTAAACGACCCCTATCTGAAACGACAGCAACCTAAATCTATATTATGTACTCCTATTATCAACCAAGGTCAACTTATCGGTATTATCTACTTAGAAAATAATTTAACAACAGGTGCATTTACTTCTGAAAGATTACAGTTATTAGAGATGATTACTACCCAAGCAGCAATTTCTTTAGAAAATGCTTTTCTTTACGAGACTTTAGAACAGAAAGTCGAGAGGCGTACTCAACAATTAAATGAAAAAAATCAAACTTTAGCTCAAACTCTAGAAGAGTTAAATGAAAAAAATCAAACTTTAGCTCAAACTCTAGAACAATTAAATGAAAAGAATCAAACCTTAGCTCAAACTCTAGAAGAGTTAAATGAAAAAAATCAAACTTTAGCTCAAACCCTAGAAGAATTAAAACGGACTCAAACTCAACTAATTCAAACCGAAAAAATGTCATCTTTAGGACAGTTAGTGGCAGGAGTTGCTCACGAAATTAATAATCCTGTGAACTTTATTTATGGGAATATTAATTATACTCAAGAATATGCTCAGGACTTATTAAATGTGATTCAAGTTTACCAGGAAAATTATCCAAAACCTGTGGATGAAGTAACAGATATTATTGAAGAGGTGGAATTAGATTTTTTAGTTGAAGATTTGCCGAAGCTTTTAACTTCAATGAAAGTAGGAGCTGACAGAATTAAAGAAATTGTCGAATCTTTACGCAACTTTTCTCGTCTGGATGAATCAGAAGTTAAGAATGTAGATATACATGAAGGTATAGATTCTACTTTGATGATTCTCCAAAATAATCTTAAAGCTAAACCTAATGAATTGGGAATTGAAGTTGTGAAAAATTATGCTGATTTACCTCAAGTTAAATGCTATCCGGGAGAACTGAATCAGGTATTTATGAATATTATTGGTAATGCTATTGATGCACTAGAAACTATGAGAAAATCATCTTCCAATTCTACTCCTCAAATTAGTATTAATACAGAAATAGAAGCAAAAAATCAAGTGATAATTAAGATTGCTGACAATGGTATGGGTATGAGTGAGACGGTGCAAAAACGGATATTCGATCCGTTCTACACTACAAAAGAAGTCGGTAAAGGAACTGGTTTAGGTTTAGCAATTAGTTATCAAGTTATTGTGGAACGTCATGGGGGAAATTTAGAATGTATTTCTATTCCACAAAAAGGTACAGAATTTATTATTAAAATTCCTCTATAACAATAATTATTGCCGGGTAATTAATAATTAATAATTATTAATTAAATATCTTGGTTAAAAGCCTCCCCTTTCAAGGGGGAAAAAAATTATTTTTTTCCTTAGAGAGTCAATCCTCTCGGTTTTAACCAGAGGTAATTATCAATTATCAATTATCAATTATCAATTAATGAACGATCAGGGTTTGCTGAAAAAAGTAGAGTGTGAAAGTGTTGAATGTATAGTTTTAGAGTGCATAGGAATTGACATAATTCCGGCATCAAATCACAGATATAGATTATAGTGCTGGCCTTCTGATACTTTTAGGTAAATCCAATGTTTTACCTTTTCTGCAATGAAGGGAGCTTTAGTTTCTTTTCTGTTTTCCCCTATTCTATTTCTCAATCTTCTGACTTCTGAAGACTGACTCCTTTGCCCAAAAACTACACCTTTGTTAATATTCCAAATGGTTTCTAAAACATCTGTTAAGTTAAGTAACTAATAAGTGCGATTACTTTATAACCGCATTTTATCTGAGGCAGGATCTAATTAAGATTGGAGTATAATAATAATGATAACTCTATCTTCTGGCGCCTTATGAATACAATTATCAACTATGAACTCCTAGAAGAAATCTATGCCAGCGATCGTACAATTGTCTATCGCGCTTACTCCGAATTATACGAAAAATTAGTCATCCTCAAACTCCCTAACCATCCCTATCCTAATTTTCATTCTTTAACTCAATATCGTAACGCTTATACCCTACTCAAAAACCTTAACATTTCCGGAGTCGTAAAAATCCTAGCTCTGGAAAAATTTGAGCAACGTTTAATGTTAGTCATGGAAGATTTTGGCGGTATGTCTCTGGCAAAATACGTCAGCCAGCAAAAACTTTCTAAGTCTAACAATTCAAAAGATATAAGTCAATTTTTTAAGATAGCTCTAGAAATAATTAACCCCCTAGAAAAATTACACCAAAATCGGATTATTCATAAAGATATAAAACCCCACAATATTATCATTAATCCTCAAAGTCAAAAAATCCAAATAATAGATTTTAGTACCACAACCAAACTACCCAAAGAAACAGCAGAAATAAAAAATCCCAACACCATAGAAGGAACACTAGCTTATATATCACCAGAACAAACAGGGCGAATGAATAGAGGAATTGATTATCGGAGTGATTTCTACTCATTAGGAATTACATTTTATGAATTATTAACAAGACAACTCCCTTTTAATTCCACAGACCCCATGGAATTAGTTCACTGTCATATTGCTCGTCAACCAAAACCTCTAATAGAATTGAATCCTCAAATACCAGAAACTCTCAATTCTATAGTGTTAAAATTAATCGCTAAAATGCCAGAAGCACGTTATCAAACAGTAGGAGGATTACGCTATGATTTAGAAAAATGTCAGTCTGAGTGGGAAAATAATAAAAAAGTTACAGTATTTGAGATAGGAACAAAAGACCGTAGTAACAGTTTAATTATCCCAGAAAAACTCTATGGAAGAGAGCAAGAAGTAGAAAAATTACTAACAGCATTTGACCGAATTTCTAGCCCACAAAAACCTCACAGTGAATTGATATTAGTAGGAGGATTTTCCGGGATTGGAAAATCAGCATTAGTCAATGAAATTCATCAACTAATTTTAGAAAAAACAGGTATGTTTATTTCCGGTAAATTTGACCAATTGCAAAGAGATATACCATTTTTAGCATGGTTAAATGCTTTTCAAGAATTAATTAAACAAACCTTAAGTGAACCAGAAGCTAAATTAAAGACAATAGCCACTGAATTACAAAAAATATTAGGAGAAGAAGCACAAGTAATCATAGATGTAATTCCCGAATTAGAATTATTGATTGGTGAACAACCTCCAGCCACAGAATTATCTCCGAGTGCAGCGGAAAATAGGTTCAATTTATTATTCTCAAAGTTTATCTCTGTATTTGCTCAAGCCGACCATCCATTAGTCATATTTTTAGATGACTTACAATGGGCAGATTTAGCTTCCCTGAAGTTGATGAAGTTAGTGATGGAAAAAATAGATATTAACCATTTATTAGTAATAGGAGCTTATCGAGATAATGAAGTAAATGCCGGGCATCCTTTCAGATTAACAGTAGAAGAAATTCAAACAACAGGAGCAATTGTTAATCAAATAATTCTCTCACCTTTGAGTCAGTCAGCATTAAATAATTTAGTAGCTGATACTATCAATTATAGTCCTACTGAATCACTGGTACTCACCGAACAGATTTATCGAAAAACAGAAGGAAATCCATTTTTTAGCAGTCAATTTCTCAAATCTCTGTACAAAGAAAAATTAATTTTTTATAATCATAAACAGGAAAAATGGTTGTTAAGTTTGCCAAAAATTAAAGTTTTAGCAGGCACAGGGGATGTGGTGGAATTGATGGCAGACGAAATCAAAAAACTACCCCAATCAACCCAAGAATTATTAAAATTAGCAGCTTGTATAAGTAACGAATTTGACTTAGAAACTCTATCGATTGTATCGGAAAAATCAAAGCTAGAAACTGCCTCATATTTGTGGAATGCTTTATCAGAAGGATTAATTTTACCAGTAGATGAAACCTACAAATTTTATCAGGGAGAACAGGATGATAATCTGCCAGAAATCAAAGATTTAAAAACACCGATTTATCATTTTCTCCACGATCGGGTGCAACAAGCAGCTTATAGTTTAATTCCCGAACAAAACAAGCAAGAAACTCATCTCAAAATCGGCAGATTATTGTTGGATAATACGGGGACTCAGGAACGAGAAGAAAAAATCTTTGAAATAGTAAATCAACTCAATTATGGTCGGGAATTAATAACAGAAACAGAGCTGAGGGAAGAGTTAGCAAGTTTAAATTTAAGAGCGGGAATAAAAGCTAAAGTATCAACTGCTTATAAATCAGCAATATCTTATTTTCAGACAGGGATAAATTTACTGACTGAAAATAGTTGGTCAACTCAATATCAACTAACATTGACACTACATGAATCAGCGGCAGAAGCTACCTACTTAAATGGTGATTTTGAAGCAATGGAGAAATTGGTTGATACTATCTTAGAAAAAGCTAATAACCTGTTGGATAAAATGAAAGTTTATGAAATCAAAATACAAGCCTATATTGGTATGACTAAACTGCAAGAAGCTTTAACTCTGGGTTTATCTGTTTTGTCACTTCTTAGTATTAGCTTTCCGACAAATCCAACTCCATCAGATATTGAAAGATGTTTACAAAAAACCAAAGCCAACTTGAGGGGAAAAAATATCTCTGAACTGATTAATTTACC
>JASJEE010000123.1 GCA_030064835.1 Microcoleaceae cyanobacterium MO_207.B10
CAGGGTCATTTCATTCTAGATTTTGGCAATGAATTTACTGGCTTTACAGATAGCTAAAGATGCGTTGTCTAAAGCTGGCAATAAGGTATTCTCGTAAATATATAAAATGGCAAAGTTGAGAATGAAATAGCCCTGATTTGTGAGATTTTGAAGTGAATTGGTATAAGTTTTGAATTTCTAGCAACACTATGATCGGGGTTGCTATTTCTCACACTCTATGGTAGAAGATAATATACTGTTTGTAAATATTGAAGACCTAATATCATGTCCGGTTGAATACTTACACTTTCCTGGGGGAAGGGCAGAGGCTAGAAGGAAAGGAAAAAGTTTAAAGGTAAAAGTTTATTATCATTAATTATCCGAACATCATATAATCAATATAATCAGTAAAATTAACTCAAAAATTCAGAATAATTTTCTCGTAACTTTAAATTAAATCACCTAAATTACTTCTTAAATATCTATGAAATATTCCGCATCTACATCTAAAAAAAAATCTGTAAAAGCTAAACAAAAACAAACAGAAAATCAAACAGAAGATTCTCTTATCCCTAACGCCGACTACAGTCAAATTGACAAAAGCAAACTATCAGAAATGATGCAGCGTTATGTGGAAGTTAAAGAACAATATCCTCACGCTCTCTTACTATTTAGAGTGGGTGATTTTTTTGAATGTTTTTTCCAAGATGCTGTAACTATTGCCCAAGAATTAGAATTAGTTCAAACCACAAAACATGGGGGTAAAGAAATTGGTAGAGTTCCCATGACTGGGGTACCTCATCATGCGGTGGAAAAATATGCAGCGATATTAGTAGAAAAAGGTTATGCGGTAGTAGTTTGCGACCAGGTAGAAGACTCTGCTATTGCTGCGAAGGAAAACCGCCAAGTTAAACGTGAAATTACTCGTATTCTCACCCCCGGTACTCTGACTGATGACGGAATGCTAAAACCTCGCTACAATAACTATTTAGCAGCAGTCGTCATTGCTAAAAATCATTGGGGTCTTGCTTACACTGATATTTCTACAGGTGAATTTCTCACCACCCAAACCCAAGGTTTAGACCAACTTACCCAAGAATTGATGCGTTTGCAACCGTCGGAAATTTTGTTTCCCACCAACGCACCCGATATTGGTCTGATGTTGCGACCGGGAGAACAGTCAGAGCATATTCCCGAATGTCTCCCCAACTCATTCTGTTATTCTTTTCGTCCCCAACAACCCTTTACTCTGGGGGAAGCAAAGGAACGACTGTTAGCAGAATTTCAACTGACATCCTTAGAAGGTATTGGTTGCGAACATATTCCCCTGGGGGTGCGAGCGGCGGGTGGTTTATTGGAATATCTCGAAGAAACTCAAAAGGAAAATCAAGTTCCGCTACAACGTTTGCGTAGTTATACTATGGCAGATTTTTTGATTCTCGATCACCAGAGTCGCCGGAATTTGGAAATTACGCAAACGGTTAGGGATGGTAGTTATCATGGTTCGTTATTGTCGGCGATCGACAAGACTAGCACTGCGATGGGGGGTCGTGCTTTACGGCGGTGGTTAGTGCAACCACTTCTGAATTTGAAGGGTATTCGTGCTAGACATGACACTATTGACGAACTGATAAAAAATAATGATTTGCGTCAAGATATCCAAAGAATATTGCGTCAAATTTATGATTTGGAACGTTTGACGGGGCGGACTGGTGCTGGTACTGCTAATGCTAGAGATTTAGTTTTTTTAGCTGATTCTTTGACTAAACTTCCGGAACTTTCTGCTTTAGCTTCTGAGGGTAATTCTCCTTATTTAAAAGTGTTGCAAAGTCTACCTCCAATTTTACAAGAATTGGGTAATAAAATTCATGCTTTTTTAGTTGAATCTCCTCCTCAACATTTAAAGGAAGGTGGATTAATTCGCTCTGGTGTAAATCCACAATTAGATGAGATGAAGGAGTTAGCTGAAGAAGACCAACAATGGATTGCTAATTTGGAAGTTACGGAGAGAGAAAGGACGGGAATTGCTAATTTAAAGGTTGGTTATAATAAGGCTTTTGGTTATTACATTAGTATTTCTAAATCTAAGGCGGATTTGGCGCCGGATGATTATACTCGCAAGCAAACTTTGACTAATGAGGAGCGTTATATTACTGAGGAATTAAAGGAAAGGGAAGTGAGAATTTTGACGGCGCGGGATGATTTGAATCAATTGGAATATGATATTTTTGTTGCTTTGAGAAATGAGATAGGGGAACACGCTGAGGAAATTAGAAATATCTCTCGTGCTGTGGCAGCCATTGATGTTTTGTGTGGTTTAGCAGAGGTGGCGGTTTATCAAAATTATGTTCGTCCGACTATGGTTGATAGTCGAGAATTGAAAATTATTGAAGGTCGGCATCCGGTGGTGGAAAAATATTTACCTGCTGGTTTTTTTGTACCGAATACTGCCATATTGGGAAGTAAAAATTTAGAGGAAAATGATGAGGGAATTACTGCTGATTCTGCGCCGGATTTAATAATATTAACTGGTCCGAATGCTAGTGGTAAGAGTTGTTATTTACGACAGGTAGGATTGATTCAATTAATGGCACAAACTGGTAGTTTTGTTCCGGCAAGTTCGGCTGTTTTAGGGTTGAGCGATCGGATTTTTACTCGTGTGGGAGCTGTGGATGATTTAGCAACTGGTCAATCAACTTTTATGGTAGAGATGAATGAGACAGCAAATATATTGAATCATGCTACGGAAAAGTCTTTAGTTTTGTTGGATGAAATTGGTAGGGGAACGGCAACTTTTGATGGAATTTCTATTGCTTGGTCTGTGGCAGAATACTTGGCAACGGAAATAAAATCTCGGACAATTTTTGCTACTCATTATCACGAATTAAATGAACTTTCTTCGATTTTATATAATGTGGCAAATTATCAGGTAACGGTGAAAGAGTTGCCGGATAAAATTGTTTTTTTGCATCAAGTACAACCTGGTGGAGCGGATAAATCTTATGGTATTGAAGCGGGAAGATTAGCAGGTTTACCAGATTCAGTAATTGCCAGAGCGAGACAGGTAATGCAGCAAATTGAAAAGCATAGTAAGATAGCTATTGGTTTGCGGAAAGGTGTTAAGAAAAAAGAGGAGGAAGAGGTGAAAGAAGAGGTGAAAGAAGAGGTGAAAGAAGAGGTGATAACTTTGGAGCAGTTGGATATTTTTAGTGAGGAATTTGGCGATAGTTTGTTGTGACAGTTATCAGTTATCAGTTATCAGCAATTTTTTAATCTGTGAGGTATAGATATTAGATCCCCCCCAACCCCCCTTAAGAAGGGGGGAACTTCAAAGTCCCCCTTTTCAAGGGGGATTTAGGGGGATCATAGGTGTACCTTATCGATTCAATAATTGCTATATCAGATTAAAAGCAGAATTTGTAGTAGACCGACACGCCTCAAAATGTAGGTTGGGTTGAACGACAGTGAAACCCAACAAAAGCTTGCTCATGTTGGGTTTCGTTCCTCAACCCAACCCACCTACTATATCAGATTAAAAGCAGAATTTGTAGGGTGTGTTAGACGGGAAAAATTTAGACTGTGAAAAGTATTTAACAATCCGTCGTAACGCACCATTTTACCCATTAAAAAAAAGGATGCTATACTTAGGTAAAATTTCAATTATTAAGTAATTAACTTATGCCGAATAACTTTTTTAATAATTATTAGCCAGGAGCGTGTTAATTATTTATGTTTTTATTTCTCCCTTACTCCCTTACTCCCCTACTCCCCTACTCTCTCAGGAGGTTAATTTTATGGTAGTTTCATCAGCTAATACCCAATCTTTTGTGAAACTTATCGAATACTTAAATTGTGACGATATTGATAGCAACTGCCTATTAATTTATACTGATATAACCTGGAATATTTATGAAAATTTATTAGATTATTTAGGGAATTCTCCTTATTTTAAAGTTATTTACGATCAAGGAACTTTACAAGTTATGTCTCCTAGTAGTCGCCATGAAATTTACAAGAAAACGTTGGGGATGTTGGTAGAAAATTATTGTTTAGAAACAGGGATTCGTTTTTATCCGTTGGGTTCTACAACTTTGAAATCTCAAGATAAATTAAAAGGAATTGAGCCTGACCAATGTTATTGTATTAGTAGTAAAAAAGAGATTCCCGATTTAGCAATTGAAGTTGTTATTACGAGCGGAGGAATTCAAACTTTAGAAATTTATCAAGGTTTAGGTGTTTCTGAAGTTTGGTTTTGGCAAAATGGAAAGTTACAGGTTTTTTGTCTAGAAAATGGTGAGTATTTGCAGAAAAATAATAGTCAGTTATTGCCAAATCTGGATTTAGATTTATTAGTTAGTTATCTAGATTGGGATGAACCTTTTGATGCTATTTGGGATTTTAAAGCAAGAATTAGAAGTAAGGAAGAATAAAAAAGTAATAAGTGTAGGTTGGGTTGAGGAACCAAAACCCAACAAAAATAAGGCGCTAAATAGATTTAGGCACTTAAGTAAGGATTATGAAGTCTATTCAGATGTAAGTGAAGCAATGATTTATAGCTCATTGATTTTGAGTGTTTAACTCCAGATGCTTTTATCAAAAAATATCTCCAATAAATACTTGTAAATGACTGATGGTGAATCTAGAAGGCGGAAATGTTTTTTCAACTGTTTTCTGTTCCTTTCTCTAATTGATAACTTCCTTAAAAATAAAAGATTTTATTATGACAACCGAACAAAAAATCGCTCACTTCTTTCAAATGACAGATGAAGTTTGGGCACATCATGCTAATCCCTGGAGTGGATTAACTAGATTTCCGATATTACCTTTAATTATTGTTTCTATTTGGAGTCTAACTTGGATTAATTGGTGCTGTCTAATACCCATTATTCTTCTGATTATTTGGACTTGGATAAATCCGCGAATTTTTCCCAAACCAACCTCAACAAATAATTTGTTTTCCAAAGCAGTCTTAGGAGAAAGAGTTTGGTTAAACCGTCAAAAAATTAAAGTTCCCAAACATCATTACCCCGTAATTAGAATTACTAATTTGATTTCTTTAGCAGGTTTACCATTTTGTGTTTGGGGATTAATTCAGTTAAATATTTGGTCAACTATATTAGGAGTTATTTTAGTGATTTTAGGTAAAACTTGGTTTCTTGACCGCATGGTTTGGTTATATGCAGAAATGAAAGATAATAATTCTGAATATAGTAGTTGGTTGTATTAAAAAACTTAGGGGTCGATGAATAGACTGTATGATTGGTAGGGGCAAATGGCCATTTGCCCCTACAGCAATGTCAAAACTGATAAATTATTGGTGGGGCGATCGCGACTTATCCTGCTAAAACTGATAAGTATAAAATCACTTCATCAAAACTTCATCAAAATTTCATATAATCTTTACAAAATTACAGTTAATCCTATGTTAAACATAAGTATTATTCAGGATACAAACAAAAACAAATTATACACTATCAGAAAATGACCACTTTAAATCAAACAGCAAAAATTCTTGGCAGGGCGATCGCCACATTAGCAGCAGGAGCAACCCTAACAGTAGCAATAGTAGCTCCAGCTATGGCCTTCAATTTCACTCAGACTATCAAAAATGTCTCTGTTGATGGTAAAAACTATGACGTTGGCATTTATAGTGGTACTTTGATTAGTTTTTACGGTGACGACCCTAATTTAGCTAATTTAGCTTTTAACACGAAAGCAGAAGCAGATGCTGCTTCCCAAGCACTTTTTGACTTGGGGGTGTTTTCTAATACAATTGTAGCAGGACAATTCGATGGGTCAGACGTAATAATAGAAAAACAAGTAGCGTACACACCTTATGCTTATAATTATTATTATGGAGTGTCATTCTCATCGCTCAACGAATTTGGTGATGATGCTAGCACTGCTACTTTCGCTGACTTTACTAGACATGGTGTATCGAATGGTTTTAATCATCAATTAACTTGGGCTGTATGGGAAGCCAAACCAATACCAGAACCTACAACTATACTGGCAAGTATTACAGCCGGAGGTATAGGGTTCATCGCCAAGCGTCGTCAAGCCAAAACCAAATCTAAAAAACCTTCCAATTAGGTATTTTCATAACGCTGTAAAACACTTTAAATAACACATATTCTATTCTATTATTCTCGGTGCGTTAAGACATTGCCTAACGCACCATTTTCTATGACTAAATATATTTGATATATTTGATAGCTAAAAAATAATGAATTATCTTGCACAAATTACCAATAACCCGTGGATGGGAATATATCTAAAAATTCTTGCTTTTGTCTTTACTTACAGTGGATTCATTCATGTTGCCAATATAGTAGGTTTCGGCGAACAACCTTGGTTAGAAAGTCCTCTAACTTGGCAAATAGGAGATATAATTTATGGAATACTTGATATTGCTGCTGCCATCGGTTTATGGCAGAGAAAAGTTTGGGGAATTATTTGCTTTTTAGTGGGAATTATTTCTCAATTTGTGATTTATACAGTTTTTCTTGATTATTTTGCTTTTACCCAACAACAGCGAGAAACTATTTATGGTTTATTAGGAACAGAAGTAATTTTACTGTCAGTATTTGTAGTTTTATTTTTGTGGAAAAAGTAGTCATAGGTTAAGAATTTAGAATTCAGAATTATGAATTTAGAACATCGTCTGGTAATATATATAATTGTGATTTAAAGTTTACTGTGCAAATAACACAGAAAAAAATGAGGAAAAAATAGGGTCTCAACTCTCTCCTTTTAAAGGAAAAAAAGTAAACTTCAGTATTTCAAGCTTCCCTATTGCATGATGTACTGATAACTAATAACGTAAGCATTCAGCTATTAGCTGTCAGCTAGCCTCTTGCAGAGGAACTGCGTTATCAGCAATAAGAATCTGCTTTTAAAGCTATCCATTATAAAGTTTTATATCAAGAGAGATATTTATAAAATATGGTCTTAAAGGTGGGGTTTAAATCTCAAACCAAAAACAATAGCTGATAGCTGATAGCTGATAGCTGATAGCTGATAGCTGACGGCTGAATGCTTACCTGATAACTAATAACTAATAACTAATAACTGAAATGACTGAATCTCAAACCGGAAGAATGTTACTTTCTCACAATTTTGAACTTTCAGAAAATACACTTCCTGAATTAAACCGAGCTGAATTTGCTCAAGTATTTATCGATGGTTTAAGCAAATATCCAGAGTTTAAATGTCGGGAATTAAATCATCCCCATTGGATGGTAGAAATTTTATTTGAAACTCAGGTTTTTGCTCCGCATCAAGTTGGTGAAAAATGCGCTGAAGCATTAATAGAAAAACGGATAACTCAAAAAAATGTCAAGGATTTAATTGTTGATGTATTGATTTTAGGAGGTTTGAAAAAAACTCCTCCATTGAGTGATTCTCCTGATACTCTCCAATCGGGAGAATGGGGTGTTGATGTTGTAGAAACTCATGGAGCAGAAACTTTTCTCAATAGCCTTCAGTGGGATGAAAAAACAGCAGGTAAAACAATAGAAAATATTTTCAAAGTAGAAATGAAAAATATTCTTGTCTAACTCATTTATATCATCTCCGGTTAATTAATTATTATTGTAAGCATTCAGCAATCAGCTATTAGCTATCAGCCATGAAATTATTCTTTTTGAAGGAATAATCAGAGTTAAAAGATTCAGAAAAGATTCAAAGTTACTCTAAAAGTATTCCTTTTAATTAGTTGGTTGGTGCAGAATTATTACGAAGGCAAAGCTAATACCTGAATGCTTACTTAAGCTATCGCCAATTTATCTTTATACTTGAGTAATACAACTTTCACAAAGTATTGCTAAATTAATTTTTTTTATCTCTAAAAAAAATTAAAAATTGTTCTTTTAATCAATTATATCTGTTTTAAGAAGAGGTAATTATGAAACTAATTTTAGTAGCTCCCAACCAACTTTTGTCTAACGCTTTTCAAGAAAATTTCCATTATTTACCTAATATAGAAATCATCAATAACTATTTTGAAGAAGTGCCAGAATATGACTGTTTAGTAAGTCCAGCTAACTCCTTCGGACTTATGGATGGTGGTATGGATGCAGCAATTATTAAATACTTTGGTGATTCTCTACAGATAGCTAAAGATGCGTTGTCTAAAACTGGCAATAAGGTATTCTCGTAAATATATAAAATGGAAAAGTTGAGAATGAAATAGCCCTGCTTTACCTCACGAGCTTGATAAATGCTATAATTACCTTTTCTTAACTTAAAAAAAAGTTTTTTTATTTGATTTTGATATTGATTAAAGTATTTAAAACTATGAATAAATTCCGCCACTCAACCACATAAAACTTGATTCTGAGAGTTTTTTTAATCTAGTTAATTAAACCAAAAGGTAAAGCACTTATTAATAACATGATAGGTACTGTCAAAGCAGATTTATCTTCAGAAATCTGAGAAATTTGATGACAGCCACTAAACATAATCAGAATCATATAACAAAGGGCAAATATAGCTAAAATACCACTAAGTACCCAATTATTTAAGATTCCACTTACCAATACTAATAAACCTAGAGGTAATAGGGATGCACCGGCAATAAATAAATCTCCCGTCAAACTACCATTAACTTTAAATATGAGTCTGGCAAAACCACTTGTAACAGTCAGGTTTACAAACGGAATTATACCAATAATTATGAGTAATAAAAAACCTGTATTACTAGCATCACCTAATCGCTGTAAAATTAGACTCATTCCTAGTACAAAGAAAACTTCAAATGTTAATCCAAATAAAATTGCCACATTTAGGGAGCTTTGCTGTTCTAATTTAGCAAAAGCCGGTAATAATCCACTAATCGGATTAGGAAGAAAAGTCTTTGCTGCTTGCCAAGCATCCTGAAAAGTTTTCTTGAATATTTGTAATATTTCTTCCCAGGAAAAATGGTCTAAATTTCTAATAGCTTCTAATGCTCTTTGAGAATTAGCTCTATCTCCTTGTTCGGCAAAAAGTTTAGCAGCTTTTCTAAAATCTGCTATAGCTAGACGATTTTCTTTGAGTTCCAAATAAACCAAACCGCGCTGATAATAAACATGAGCAAAATTGGGATTTATTTTTAATGCTTTTTCATAGTCTTCTATCCCTGCTTGAATGTACCTTAATTTGATTCTCGATAAACCCCGATAATAGTAAACTTCTACTAAGTAGGGGTCTAAAAATAATGCCTGACTATAATCTGCATTAGCTCCCCGATAGTCTTGCATTTTATAACGAGCAAATCCTCGGTGATACAAAACTTCTGCCCAGTCGGGATTAATTTCTAGTGCTTTTGTATAATCTATTATTGCACCTTGATAATCTCCAAGTTGACTTCTAGCAATTCCTCGTTTATATAGTTCCTTGACTTCCCCTGCAGTATTGTCATATTGCGATCGCTTAAATGGGTCAGAAAGAATTTCATAAACTGAATTAATTTCTTTGAACTTTTCAGCCGCATTTATATTCCCTGGATTAACATCAGGATGATACTGACGTGCTAGGCTATGATAGGCTTTTTTAATTTGTTCTAAGGTGGCATCTTTTGACACTCCTAGAACTTCATAATAGTTATGTTCTTTTTCCATCTAACCCCAGTTAATAAAAGCACTTATTTTAATAAATTATTGCCGATTATATCATACAATCTCGACAATTTTATAGAGATTAATGTAAAAATAGGAAACTGGGAACAGATAGAGAATATTTTGTTATTAATTAAATCTATGACTATTAATAAATTTAGTCAAAGTTTACTCTTTAATATTTTAAATTTTTAAATGTTTAAATCTTTAAATGCTTAATTTTTATTTTGTAAATTTCGCACTTCTTTCTGTACACTCATGCCAATCTCTAATGCCTCATTCAGCAACTTTCCATATTCGCTTGCTTGATTTTTGACATCAAAATTCATTAAATCAGCCAAATTATTTTCAATACTAGCAAATAACTCATAGCGCCTGACAATAAAATCTTGATTTTCCCGTAAAATTCTTTCTGTCTGTAAAGCACAAATTAAACTTTCTCGCGTCACTTGCAATGCTTGAATTACATCATCTCGGTTAATCAAATTTACTTCTAAATTACCTACTTTTGCTAGTCTATCAATAATTTCTACAGCTTCAATTACTTGATTATATTTATTCACTTCAGTCTGCAATCTTGCCAGTTCTGTTAATGGTTTACTTTTCCACCACATATATATATTCCAGCAGACAGTCATACCGAATGATATACTTACAACTATTTTAAAAAATAGACTAATTAATCGAGGGTCATCAGGAGCATAACTTGTATTAGTAGTAATTACTAAAGTTATCGGTAGAGAAATAATTAAAGTTAAACCAAACACCAATATTTGATTTAAAATAATTGACAAAATTTGCTTCCGGGTATCATGTCTAGATAAATTATATAAATTCACCATTAATAAATCATTCAAAGTTTGACCACTTAATGTTTCTAACTCTGATTCTCTAATTTTTAGTTCCTGCAAATCTGGTTGCATAATAGTTTTATAATTGATTTCAATAAAAAATTATGAATTTAATTAAAGGGATTTTTTTATTCCTGACTTAGAGAGTGTTTGTAAACCAATTTTCAAACCAAATTATACTTAAATAATAACCGAATATTCAGTAGTTATAGAAATTCTATTTTGGGTAAAGATTAGATTTTTATATTTTCACAATTAAATTCAATATGTATGTTAGCTTTTAAGTAAGCATTGCGCCGGAAATGCTTACGCTTTTAAAGTAGAGGGATATTTCATTCTAAAATTTGCCATTTTATCTATGTACGAAAGTACGTTATTTCTATCTTTAGACAATTTATAGCGTTTTTCAGTCTGGTGAGGTACATCAATGATCCCCCTAAATCCCTCTTCCCAAGGGGGACTTCCAGTTCCCCCCTTCTCAAGGGGGGTTAGGGGGGATCGAAAGCGGTGTACCTCACTAACCTGGGAAATTCTATATCTTTCCCTATCTCTAAAGTAAGTAAACTCATTGCCAAAATCTAGAATGAAATTACCCTGTTTCAAGTCAGTAACATATCCTGCTTTTATGCTAAATTTAATCAAAACCTAAAAGATTAGAAACAGCCTGAATAATATCTAAATAAAAATTACCATCTCTATTCCTAAATAGTTCAAAAGGCGCTCCAGGAGAACCAAAAAAAGGTCTTAGAGTCCATCCCAATTGACTACCAACAAAAGCGTATAAACCTAACCAAAAGCGCAAAATATTAAGTCTAATTTCCTTCCCTTCCCTATCATCTTCAGACAGAAATTTCATCCCTTCATAAAAGAATTTAATGCCCAAAAAACCAGTAATGGCAAAAATCACCACATTTAATATTTTATAAAATTGGTAATCACTAGTAGTCAAAAGGAAAAATAAACTCACAGGTGCAAAACCAAATAATAAAACAGCAATCAACGCCATTGTAGTCATTAATAATGCCAAAAATTGCTCAAAGGTTCGCTTGGAGCCAAACATGACATTAAAAAAATACAAGGTAGGAAAACAAATAATCAAAGTTAATAAGTATAATGCTGGCAATTTTACTGCCGAAAAAATCGATTGTAACCAACTACTAGATGCACCAATAATTGCTCCATAAATAGCTAGAAAGATTGCACTAGAAATTAATAAACCTAATATTTTATACTTTAGTTGAGAACCTTGGCGAATATCTTCTAAAAACTGCTGACGCTCTCGTAATAACTCCATGACAACAGAAAAGTATTTCATTATCTTATTTCCTATTTGCAAGTTTTTGAGTTTTTATTTATACCAATTACCACGCATTAATCCTATACTTAGGTGAGACTTTAACACTCCAGTAATGAACAAGATTTAAAGTCTATTGTTGACAATTATAAATCACTAAGTATCTATGAATAATTAATGATTAATTGTTAAATCATATTTAATCTTTCCTCTCACACTCCCCACACCTCCCACACCCAATCAGATATAGCAAAATTTTTGAGTTTGGTATGATCTGAACCTCCAACGCCGGAAATATTAATTTCCTGACATTACCTAATTTTTACCTTCTCTATTTTATCAAAGCAAAAAAAAAGACACCCTAAAGTTAAATTCAACTCTAGAGTATCTTTTTGAGATATTCTTGCTAGTTGGGGTATACAAATAATACAATTTTGCCAAAAGAATGTTATACTTGCTCAAACTTCAACTATTAACTAATTAATAAAGTTTTTCCACTTTATCCCTGTGATAAATGGTTTTTTTATTTGTTTTTCCTCTGATTTCACCACACCCGACACCCGACACCCGACACCCAAGATTGATAATATTTGTAGCAAACATTTATCAATTTGGTATAACTATCAATCGGAGCGGCGGGATTTGAACCCACGACCCCCCACTACCCCAAAGTAACTGATGCCCATATATGACGAGGTTCTAGTCGATTTACCTAACTCTATCTAACTTTCTCTGTCCTTTTGCTGGCAATAGAAAGGTACAAACAATTGACCACAGAAAAAAGCTTACTAAATTGGGCCCTTTGAACATTGAAAACTGGATAGGCTACTGGAGACTGCGATGGACATTTGAAAGTGTCAGGAAATGCTTAGTCATTTGTCCTACAGACATAGTGGAGTGTCTTAAATAGAACCAGAAAATAGCCTTAAATATAGATGGGCAGAGTCTTTTAGCTTAAAACGGTATAAATCCTTAATCAGCAAGGGTTTCAGCAATTTATTGGCCAATAATTTATCAAATTTTCACCAAAATATTGACTTAGTGGTTCCTAGTTGGTATCTTGAATAAAGTAACAGCTTAATTAAATCCCTGAAACCTATATGTATGGGGCTATAGCTCAGTTGGTAGAGTACCTCAATGGCATTGAGGGTGTCAGCGGTTCGAGTCCGCTTAGCTCCATTTTTACATTAAATATGATGAACTAGCTCAGGCTGAATTATTAGCCGTAGTTTATTGTATCGTCACCATAAAAAAATTTTTGATTTTCTTTAATTATTTTGATTAAATCTCCTTGATGTTGAGACCTGAACTTTATCAGGATTCCGAATAGGTGATTGCCATCTCAGAAAGCAATTTTACGAGATAAATTTCTAATTTTTGAACTAATCCTTTGCCAAGCATTAAAAATTCTTGCTCGTGAACAAAAGTAAGTCTCAAATCAAAACTTCAAATTGAAAGTTACAATTTTTTTTAGTTCAAAAATATTAGATAGAAAATAATCAATCACAAGGCATTACCAACTGATAGTTAATAACAATAAAGCCAGCAATAATCAGCTTTTAATTAACTCCTATAATTAATCTATTCAAATAAAAAAATAGCCACAAGATACCTTCTCAAGTAAAATAATATATGGGATTGACACCAGAGGAAACAAAATCGGAAAAACATTAACTTCCGATTAATTTTAGGCATTTATAACTAAAATAATCCTAGAGAGAATCCCAATAAAATCAACCATACTTTGTAAAACAATGGTAGCACAAATATCCGATAGCAACTACGAAACCAAAACTCAAGAAATAGCCAAACAACTGCTGGCAGCAACTCAACAGAAAAACCGTTCCTGGTTAGGACAACTGCAAAATCAAATGCGGTGGGATGACAAACTCCTAGACTGGGCAATGGCAAACCCTGGGTTGCGAGTACAACTATTTCGTTTCATCGACTGTTTGCCAGCATTACACAGCAAACCAGAAATAGCAGCGCACCTCCAAGAATATCTAACCAGGGAAGAAGTGGAACTACCAGAAGCTCTGAAAAACCTCCTCAACTTCGCCAACCCAGACTCAGTTCCTGGTAAACTCGCAGCTACCACCGTTGCGCCCGCAGTCGAAACCCTCGCTCACAAATATATAGCCGGGGAAAACATCAAACAAATAATCAAAACTCTAGAAAAACTGCGGAAAGAAAAAATGTGCTTCACCGTAGACTTACTAGGAGAAGCAGTCATAACTGAAAGTGAAGCCCAGTCATACCTAGATAACTATCTCGAACTGATGACAGAACTCAGCCAAGCAGCAAAAAATTGGTCATCAGTACCCCAGATAGACGAAGCAGACGGCGAACAACTGTCACAGGTACAAGTATCCGTCAAACTTACAGCATTTTACTCCCAGTTTGACCCCCTAGATCCCAGAGGTAGTCAAGAGCGAGTCAGCGATCGCATCCGCACTTTACTCCGACGCGCCAAAGAATTAGGTGTAGCAGTTCACTTTGATATGGAACAATACACCTACAAAGACCTCACTATCTCCATTCTCAAAGAACTGTTGATGGAAGAAGAATTTCGTAACCGCACTGATATTGGCGTTACTACCCAAGCATATTTGCGGGATAGTCAAAAAGATTTACAAGGTATCATTGAGTGGGCAAAACTCCGGGGTCATCCTGTCACAGTGCGACTCGTCAAAGGCGCATATTGGGACCAGGAAACCATAACAGCATTGCAAAAAGACTGGCCACAACCAGTTTTTAATGACAAAGCCGAAACCGATGCCAACTTTGAAAAGCTAACTCAGATGATGCTCGAAAATCATCAATATATATATTCAGCTATTGGCAGTCATAACGTTCGTTCTCAAGCCAGAGCGATCGCTATTGCCGAAACCCTGAAAGTTCCTCGGCGTTGCTTTGAAATGCAAGTGCTATATGGAATGGGCGACGAAATAGCCAAAGCATTAGTAGATAAAGGCTACCGCGTCCGAGTTTACTGTCCCTACGGCGACCTATTACCGGGAATGTCATATTTAATTCGGCGTTTATTAGAAAACACTGCCAACAGTTCATTCCTGAGACAAAGTTCAGAAAACCGCCCTATCGAAGAATTATTAGCACTTCCCGCTACCAACGGCAAAACTACAATTCACGATATAGTCAAACCAGTATTTCCGAACGCCGCAGACACCGACTTTGCCAACGCAGCAGAACGAGAAAACGCCTACAATGCTCTTGCCCAAGTGCGACTGCAACTAGGCAAAACATATCTCCCATTCATCAACGGTGAGTACGAAAATACATCACAAATAGTCGATTCTGTCAACCCATCAAACCCTACAGAAGTAGTGGGTAAAATCGGTTTAATGTCTGTAGAACAAGCAGAAGCAGCAATTCAAGCAGCAAAAGCAGCATTTCCCGGCTGGCGAAAAACCTCTGTTAGGGAACGAGCGGGGGTATTGCGCAAAGCAGCCGACTTAATGGAAAAGCGTCGCCACGAACTGTCAGCATGGATGGTGTTAGAAGTTGGCAAACCGTTACATCAGTGCAGCGCTGAAGTTTCCGAAGCTATAGATTTTTGTCGTTATTATGCTGA
>JASJEE010000124.1 GCA_030064835.1 Microcoleaceae cyanobacterium MO_207.B10
ATACCATTTGGAAAAAAGCTTGCCCTCGTGAAGACGGGGGAATGTTACGAATAGTTGAGCTAACTAAAATGTTTGAAGTCAAATAGCAATAGGAGAGAATAGAATTGTTTATGGCTAGGAAATCAGATTAAAGTCATTTCTGTTGACTATTGACTACTGACTACTAAAACCAACTTAAGTATTTGTAGCAAACATTTATCAATTTGGTATCATATAAAGCTAAAAGATAGATAATTAAATCTGACTTTTGATAGATTAAAGTGAAACAGGATATATTTAGACTCAATTATCAGGAATAATGCCGATAAATTAATTGTTGTTAACTAAGGTTTATTTCTGTATAATGATGGCTGGAAATTTTGAGTAAAGATTGAATTAAAGTAGTTAAAAATGATCGAAGAATTAAACCTTTTTATTCAAGAGTCACAGATAACATCAATAAGTCCGGAATTTCTATTGCCTCCGCCACCAGAAAATCTTTCTCCAGAGGTGATTACTTCCGGGGAAACTTTTCCTCAAATTTATGAGGATATCATGGAAACAAATCCTCTAAATAATGATGACTTTTTGCTCGTTAATCTTGACTTGATTTTCCCGACACAACTGACCACAACAAACGAACCATCAGTAGAATTTTCTAACTTATTAGGGGGTAGGAATTTTGAAGATGGAACAGGAATAACTACTGACAATGAAGGTAATATTTACGTTACAGGTAGTACCAACTCCTTAGATTTTCCGGTCACTTCAAATGCTGTACAAAATAGCTTTAGTGGCGGTGATGGATTTAGTCGTGGCGATGCTTTTGTTGCTAAATATTCCCCTGATGGAAGTTTAATTTATGCCACATATATAGGTGGAAGTGGTGAAGATTTTGGCACAGATATTGCCGTCGATGCTAGTGGAGATATTTACGTTACTGGTAATACTAATTCTGCTAACTTTCCTACAGTTAATTCTCTGCAAAGTAGCTTTGGTGGAGGTGAATTTTCCGGCGATGCTTTTGTGGTAAAACTGTCTAATGACGGTAGTAATATTCTCTATTCTACTTATTTAGGTGGGCAAGATAACGATATGAGTAATAGCATTGCTGTAGATAATAATGGCAATATTTATATTACAGGAGATACAGGTGCTTTGTTGCGTTTTCCTATCACACCTCTTACTGGTGTGGGAGACTTTCCCACTACAGAAAATGCACTGCAAAATACTCTAGTTACTGAATTTAATCGCGATGCTTTTGTGAGTAAAATATCTAGCGATGGCAGTCAGTTAGTTTACTCAACTTTATTGGGTGGAAATGACCAAGAAGTGAGTAATGATATTAGCGTCGATAATATTGGTAATGTTTATATTACGGGCGATACTCGTTCCGTTGACTTTCCGACTTTAAATCCTGTACAAAACAGTTTGGGTGGAGACAAGGACGTATTTATTACTCAGCTTAACAGTGATGGTAGCGAGTTAGTTTTTTCCACTTACTATGGCGCGCTAGATGGAGATACTGGTAATGGTATAGCTGTCGATAATACTGGCAATATTTATGTAGGGGGAACTTCTGCTAGTCAAATTATCGGAGGTGACGCAGTGGTGCCTCCGGTAGGAGAATTTCCTACTGTCAATGCTTTGCAAGATACTTTTGGTGGAGGTGAAGGAGACGGGATCTTAATTAAGATTAATAGTGATCGCTCCGTTGGATATGCTACTTATTTCGGTGGAGAAAACAGCGAGTTTATTGAGGATATTGGTCTGGATGCAGAAGGTAATACTTATATTATTGGTAATGACAATTTTGCGGATGCTTTTGTCAGCAAAATATCTAACGATGGTGCAATAGTAGAATATTCAACTTTTGTAGAGACTGATAGCAATTTCCGAGTTTTTGGCAATGATATTGCGGTAGACGAAGAGGGTAACGCTTATATTATTGGGTCTACTAACTCCACTGTTTCTCCTGAATTTAGTCAAAATGACAGTATTATCACAAGCGATGCTTTCATTGCTAAACTTATTTCTGATACTGCAGGAATTCCTCCATTTATTCCCCCAGTTCCTAGCATTCCTGAAAGTTTCAACGAAACCCTTTATTTAACAGAAAATCCTGGTGTAGCAGATGCTGTGGTAAATGGTTTAGTTGGTAGTGGGTTTGAACATTGGTTGCAGTTTGGTTTTTTTGAAGGGCGATCGCCTCAGTTTCCTTTTGACGAGGAATTTTATCTGAATACTTATCCAGAAGTTGCAGAAGCAGTAGCAAATGGTGAGTTTATTAATGGGTTAGAGCATTATTTCAGGTTTGGCGAAGCAGAAGGTCGCATAGCTACTAATTAGTTTAAACTAGGTGAGAGTAAGGAGTATAAAGGGGTTTTATTGCCAAACCCCTAGTTTATTCGTGACTTCTAGCAACTTCATCCTTTAATACTTTGTAGTAATATTTTCTCGTCGCTACGCTTCCTTTGCTGTTAGTAGAGCTTGCTGATTAACTCTAAAAGCTCTTATCTGTAAATGCTTTAGCCTTTTTCAAGGTAAGAAATGCTTGTTTCAATCTAAACTGAAATGACTACATATAGAATTTTAATTATTAATTAGGTACAAGATTCTATATTTTAGGCAAGACAGACTTACGCCAATTTATAGCATCTTGTATTAATCCTAGCTTTAATGTTATAAAACCAATGTCAGTTGCCATTCCTTCTTCTATCTGCTTTACTTTTTGAGCTGCAAAAGGTGAAATATTGGTGATTTTTGATAATCCGTTTAAAGTACACTTTTGTTTATTTTGAAAGTCTAGGTTACTATGGTTACAATCAAATAAATAATCAACAACAATATGAAGAGTTAATGCACGGATTAAGTTTTCTTTAGCTTCAGAATTTGGTAGTGATAAAATTAATTTTTTAGCCTTTTTCAATTCTTTTTGATATTCAGGATGGTTGTTGAAAGTCGAAGCATTTTCTGTGTAATATAATGCTTTAGCTGCTAGCTTTACTGATGTCTCTTTTTGAACTAGTAGATCGGGTATTATAGATGTAGTAAAGGCACTGGCAATCATTGAATTATTTAGTATGAAAATGGGTAATGTAGCGAGAGCTAATGCTATTTTGCTAATCATGGTTTGGCAAATTAGTTATATTTTGTTATTTATGATACTAAATCCGGTTCTAAAAAAGTAACTTTTCATCAGTAGATTTCGTATCACAATTCATAAATTGGCTATTTTTTACAACACCCAATAGCCATATTATATAGAGCAAACTGAAGAAAAATTTGCTATGAATCCTATTTGACTGCAAATTCAGTATAAGGGCGAATATGTTCTGATTTAAACCCCAGGACAATTTGCTCTTTAAGAATACCTGCTTCTAACAATTCGGTGGCAATACCTTCCTCTATTCCATCTCTTTGTATCCAGATTTTACGATCTATAATTTGCAAATGAACTAAACAGCCATGTATTCTTTCTCTGTTTTCTCATCCCTCCAAAAGAATTAGATAATTATCAGCATCTTTATCGATAATTAGTAATCGGTTCACTTCACTTGTTGCATAGCGTAAGTTAGCATAATAGCCCAGAGACTTAATAATAACTTGTCTCATTTTATCTAAGTTATCCATTTTAATATGACCTCCTGAAGTTCATCAAAAACTAATAATTTAAGCCGTTGATTTTCTAATAAAACTTGACCAATAGGATATTCAAAAACATCAACATAAGCTTCTTGATGGATGGCTAAATATAAAGTTATTTCTGGTTGTAATTTGATTAATAAATCGTATTATAGAATATACTGACCTAATGCTTTCTCTAAATAATCTATAGAATATTTACCAACAAAACTTTTAATTTCAATGGCAATTTTTTGATTATCTTTTTCGGCTGCTATAAGTTTTTATCCCCCTAAATCAACATATAAATCTCTTTTTCCCCAGCGAATAATTAGCGGGTCATGGGTAATTATCCAGCCATCATTCTCTAGGGCAGTTTTCACATTATTATGATAAATATCTTTAGCTGGCATTTCTAAATCGCTGCAAAATACATTTTATTATCATAGCCAGAGGGTTTAATCTCTGGCAAGATTAATGTGATGAAATTAGCTTACAAAGATTCCGGTTCTTGACCAGAAACTACTGGCGCAGTAGTATTTAATTGTAACTCTGGATGGTCAGATTGTACCTGTTGACAATTCCACTCATTCTTAAACAACAAAACAGGTCGCCCCCAACTATCTTTTACCGTTACAGTGTAAAATAATCTACCTACTTTTTCCAAGGCTTCCCAACCACCATTTACCCAACGAGCCACAGTAAAAGGCAACATTTCAATTCTAGTTTCAACCCCATATTCATTTTGCATTCGGAACTGAACAACCTCTAATTGCAGTTGCCCAACAGCAGCTAAAATCGGGTCTCTTTTTGCCTCATCTGCTGAATACATAATTTGCACGGCACCCTCTTCTCTTAACTCATTAACTCCTTTTCTAAACTGTTTAAATTTAGAAGGATTAGGATTCCTTAAATAAGCAAAGATTTCAGGTGAGAAACAAGGTATACCTTCATACTCTAATTTCTTGCCATTATAAATAGTATCTCCAATGGCAAAAACCCCCGGATTATTTAAACCAATTACATCACCTGCATAAGCAGTTTCAATTGATTCTCTATCTTGAGCAAATAACTTTTGTGGGCGAGATAATCGCACCGTTTTACCTGTTCTAGCATGACTAACAGTCATATCTTTTTCAAATTTTCCCGTGCAAACTCTGATAAATGCTACCCTATCTCGATGTCTAGGGTCCATATTTGCTTGCAATTTAAAGACAAATCCTGTGAATTCTGGATAAGTAGGAGAAATTTCCCCCATTGTACTTTTATGAGCGCCTGGTTTGAGGGCGTATTCTAAGAAAGCATCAAGGAATAATTGCACCCCAAAATTAGTCATAGCACTGCCAAAAAATACAGGAGTCATTTTGCCTTGACGTATCTGTTCTAAATCCAAATCTGCACCTAACTCTTCTAGGAGTTCTATGTCTTCTTTTAGCTGATAGTAAAGGTCTTGTTCTAGTAATTCTTCGATGCGAGGATCGCCTAAATTTACTACTGTATTTGTTGCTGTTTTACTACCATGAATACTTCGCTCAAATAAGTGAATTTGTTTCTTTCTTCGATCAAATACTCCTTTGAAGCGATCGCCCATACCAATCGGCCAATTTACAGGATATGTTTTTAACCCTAATTCCTGTTCAATTTCATCCAATAATTCTAAAGGTTCTCGCCCTGGTCTATCCATTTTATTAATAAAGGTAAAAATGGGTATATTTCGCATCTTACAGACTTCAAATAATTTGCGAGTTTGAGGCTCTAAACCTTTAGCACCATCTTCTAACATTACAGCATTATCTGCTGCTGCTAAAGTTCTATATGTATCTTCACTAAAGTCTTGGTGACCGGGGGTATCAAGAAGATTAATTTGACAGTTTTGATACTCAAATTGTAACACTGTTGAGGTAATAGAAATACCCCGCTGTTGTTCCATTGCCATCCAGTCAGAAGTGGCATGACGTTGTGCCCTCCTAGCTTTGACTGCACCAGCTTCGTGAATAGCACCTCCGTACAATAAAAGTTTTTCTGTAAGGGTAGTTTTACCCGCATCCGGGTGGGAAATAATTGCAAAGTTGCGCCGTTGTTCTACGGCTGTTTGCAATTCCGTTTCAATTTCAATGGACATTAGTTCACCTAACTTCTACAATCTGCAACAATTAATAATATTATATATATCTATAGCAATATGATTTAACTTGTGAGATATTGGACATTTTTAGGGAATAGGGAACAGAGAATCAGCAAAAAATGTATAAAAATGAATATGATAACTCCGAGATTCTACATTTTTAAGCAACACCTCAATTCTCACATCTGATTCGGTGATTGCTATACTTAATATATATCTATAGTCAACTAAATCTAGTATATTTATGATTATGATATAATAGAAATTATTATCAATATTAAAATATATCTTCGGCAATAGAGAAAGAGCAAATCGAAACAATAATCAATCTTCTCAGCATCTGAATATAAATCAAAATAAACAACTAAAATTTAAGAAATTGATTGACTTTTTTTTGAAGGTAGGAAAATGGTATGGAATTTTTCTCAAAAATTTGGACTACAGGAAACTTTATTCCTCATGGACATTGTTATTTGTGGCAGCCGGGATTAGTCTGGCTGCATCTATTGTCAGATTTATTAATTTTCTTAGCTTATTTGTCAATTCCTATTGCCTTAGTTTATTTTATTCGGAAGCGAGAAGATGTACCTTACCCAGAAATATTTGTCTTGTTTAGTGCTTTTATTGTGGCTTGTGGATTAACCCACTTAATGGCAGTTTGGACTCTATGGCATCCTACCTATTGGTTATCAGGTTTAATTAAAGCAATAACCGCAGCAATATCTCTATTCACATCAGTTAAATTAGCACCATTAATTCCCAATTTATTAGCACTTTCTAGCCCCGCAAAACTAGAAGCAATTAACCAACAATTAAAAGCAGAAATTAGCGATCGCCAACTTGCCCAGGAAGCTTTACAAAAGTCTCAAAAACGTTTAAGTGGCATTTTGGAAATTGCTCAAGATGCAATTATTTCCGTGGATAAAAATCAGAATATATTTCTCTTTAACCAAGGAGCCGAAAAAATATTTGGATATCAAGCATCTGAAATTATCGGAAAATCATTAAGTTTATTATTACCAGACCGCTACAAAAATAATCATCAAAAATATGTTAGAGATTTTTTGGTAGGTAGAGAAGCATCTCGTCAAATGGCTAACCGTCGGCAAATTTCCGGGCTTCGTCAAGATGGTACGGAGTTTCCTGCAGAAGCTTCGATTTCTAAATTAGAAATCAATAATGAAACCATATTAACTGTGATTCTCAACGATATTACTGAGAGAATAAAAACTGAACAACAGCTACAAAAAGCCATAACAGAATTAACATTTCATGTCGAAAATTCTCCTCTAGCAGTGGTTGAATGGAATCACGAATTACGGGTACAACTTTGGTCACAACAAGCGGAAAAAATATTTGGTTGGCAAGCAGAAGAAGTCATAGGATTAGAAGCAAATGAGTGGGAATTTATCTTTTCTGAAGATCGAGAAAAAGTTAATAGTTTAATGACACTTCTTCGACAGGGAAATCTACCCCGAACCACTTGCTCAAATCGTAACTATACTAAAGATGGTAAAGTGGTACATTGTGAATGGTATAATTCAGCTTTTTTAGACGAAAAGGGAAATTTAATTTCTGTATTATCTCTAATTTTAGATGTTAGTGAACGGATGCGAGTAGAGGAAGAATTACAAAAATCTCAGCAAAAACTACAATTAATTATTAATACTATTCCCCAATCAATTTTTTGGAAAAATCAGGACTTAATCTATCAGGGTTGCAATGATAGTTTTGCCAAGAAAGCAGGTCTTAAATATCCAGCAGAAATAGTTGGTAAAACAGATGATGATTTACCCTGGACTGCAGCAGAAAATCAACATTATCGCAGAATAGATCAACAAGTCATACAATCTAATACTCCCCAACAACAAGTAATTGAAACTCAACTAACTGCTCAAGGTGAACAAATATGGTTAGAAACAAATAAAGTTCCTCTTCATAATCAACATGGTCAAATCATAGGTATTCTTGGTATTTATAAAGATATTACTGAACACATTAAAATCCAAGAAAAATTATCTCAACAACAACAAACTTTAAGAGCAATTATTGATAATGCTCCGATTTGGATTTGGATGACTGACATTAATGGCAAGATGCAGTTTGTCAATAAAACATTATGTAAAGACATCGGAATTCCTGAGTCGAAAGTCCTCGATAATGAACAATTTTATCAAATTATTGTCGAGAAAGAAGATGATGAAATCTCTAAAGACAATCCGATATTCTTGACACAAGATATATCCGACTCTTTAGAAACAACGGTTACTTTTGTCGATGGCAAAAAACATAATCTTAAAATCATCAAAGTTCAAATCAAAGATGATACAAGTGAAGTAATTGGTCTAATGTGTTTAGCTCTAGATATTACAGAGAGCAAACAAGCTCAACAAAAACTTCAAGAATCCGAAACTAAATTCAGACAAATTGCTCGTCACGAAGAACTCTTTAATTACCTCGCAAATCAAATTCGTAATTCTCTCGATCTAGACCGGATTTTAGATACAACAGTACATCAAGTTCGGAGCCTGTTAAAAGTAGACCGTTGTTATTTTCTTTGGTACAGTTTTAGTAATATTAGAAATCCCAATGAAGCTGAGAGTAGATATCAAGATAATTGGGAAATAGTCAATGAATCTAAAGCTGAAAATTTACCGAGCTTATTAGGGAGATATACCACTGAACAAGTTGGGACCTGGGCTCTCAAATTTTTACAGTTAGAAATCATTCGGATTAATGATACTAACCTCCTTTCTGATACAAAAATGTGGAATTTTTTAGTTACTTTAGGTATGACTTCCTTTTTATCTGTACCAATTCAAACTCAATCCGGTAAAATCGGAGTTTTAACTTGTGGACATCATCATTCTATTCGTAACTGGCCTGATAGTGAAGTAGAACTTTTAAAGGGAGTAACAGACCAATTAGCGATCGCTATCGACCAAGCCGAATTATATAACCAAACTCGAGAAGTTGCTTCCCAAGCTAAAGCTCAAGCTCAGGAATTATCCAAAGCATTAAAAAAACTACAACAAGCTCAGACACAACTTATCCAAACCGAAAAAATGTCTTCTTTAGGCCAAATGGTAGCTGGTATTGCCCATGAAATTAATAACCCAATTAATTTTATTTCTGCTAATGTTATATACGCTGAACAATATACCCAAGACCTACTCAGTCTGATTCATCTTTATCAGCAAAATTATCCGCAGCAAAATACCATTATTCAAAATCATATCGAAGCGATAGAACTGAATTATTTAACTGAAGATTTACCCAAAATTTTAACTTCTATGAAAGTAGGGGCAGACCGAATTTGTGACATAGTTTTATCCTTAAGAAATTTTTCTCGGTTAGATGAATCTGATGTAAAATCTGTAGATATTCATCAAGGAATCGAAAGCACTTTGCTAATTTTACAAAATAAACTTAGAGAAAAACCGGGAGAAAAAGCTATTGAATTAATCAAAGATTATCAGCCTTTACCCCAAGTAGAATGTTATGTTAGTCAGATTAATCAAGTATTTATGAATATTCTTGCCAATGCCATTGATGCTTTGGCAACCAAACGAAGTAAAAAGTTAAATTCAGATATTTCCGAAAGTTTACCTACTATTACAATTCAGACAAAAATAATATCATCCCAACAGGTTGCAATTATTATCGGTGATAATGGTATAGGTATGACAGAAACAGTATATAATAAAATATTTGACCCCTTCTTTACTACTAAACCTGTAGGTAGTGGTACTGGTTTAGGATTATCTATTAGTTATCAAATTATTGTTGATAGGCATAAAGGTAAATTAGAATGCAATTCTATATTGGGACAAGGTGCAGAATTTATGATTAAAATTCCAATCTCTCAGAAAATAAGACAAATAACTGAGTTATAATTCAACTTAAATCTATAAATACCCTGAACTGTAAATTTGTGATGAGAACAAGGAGGAAAATTTTATGGATGCTGATAAAAGAAAAATTCTATCGGCTTTATCTCATGGAGCCATATTCTTGAGTGCCACAATTGTATCTGTTGGCATACCAATAGCTATTCTATTTTTAACTGATGATTCAGTTGTTAAGGATAGTGCCAAAGAATCTCTCAATTTTCATATTAATATTTATATTTACGGCATCGTATTTGGCATATTAGCCTGGTTAATTATTGGGATTCCTTTATTGATTTTGTTATGGATTATCAGTTTAGTGATGCCAATTATTGCAATTATTAAGATTTTGAACAACCCTAATAAAACTTATCGTTATCCATTCATTTTTCGTTTACTTTAGGGTTTGCTGAATAAAGTATTTTTGTTTAGTTAGGGAGTAGGGAGTAGTTAAGAATCAGAAGACATAATTGCTGGTTTTTTACTATTAACGCAGTTCCTCCGACAGGAGGCTAACTGAAATGACCACAGTACGAATAAAATTAGTAATTTTCTCTCAGCCAAACTAATTTATCAAATTTGTCTTATGGGAAATTTTAACGAAGTTCAGCAATTCTGCTATTACTCGAAGCAATAGAATTTTCCTTAGTATTAAGCTTTTGATTAAGTTCGCGAATACGACGAGATAAAAGACGAATAATATTAATTGCTACTCCTGGTGTTTCATCAATTGCATCATAAAGTTGCATTTGAGTTAACATTAAACACTCACATTTTTCTAAAGTCGTAATCGACGCAGAACGCGGTTCAGCATCAAACAAAGACATTTCACCAAAACAAGCCCCCTGTTCTAATCTGGCTAATTCACGTTCTGCTAAGTGAACTTTTACTTTACCAGATACTACAATATAAAGAGACCTTCCTTCTTGTCCCTCAGTAAAAATGGTATGGTTACTTGGAAAAGATAACTCATCCATAACAGAAGCTAAACGGACAAGAAAATCATCTCTTAGTTCTCGGAAAATTGGCACAGCTCTAACAAATAAAAGACGTTCTACACTTGTAAGCATAATCTTGACACCCTTATCTTTGATGGATAAAAAAATTAATTAATAATCACCCTTAATAGCAGATTTTTTTTCATGTTTAATAATTTTAACTTTTTGATTTTATAAATAGGCTAGATCGACATTTTTTTCAGTTGGCAAACAACAAAGTTGAGAACAAGGTATTTGAAAATTGGGGATGAAAATTTACTACATATCAAAATACAGCCTTTACCATTTTTAGTGACAATTTAAAATTTAGGTTAATAACCAAAATTCCTATAACTGTATATCTAAAGTGTGTAGTAGCATTTTGATTTATTTGTCCCCAAAAAATATTTGTTTGTTTAGCTAGGAACAAACCAAGCAAGACCTACTAATCCTTTTACCTAGTTTGGTTAGGAAATCCTTACTGAGTCTCTATGACTTTAGTTGAGGAACTAGTCAAACAATTCCATTAACTATTGCAGTTTATCATATCATGTTTGGTTTTGTAGCAAATCATTTAGGTGCGCTCTTAACAAAAAGACAGAGCGTCACCCACACCGAGTCAAATTAGGCAACACCAAACTCAACCATCATTTGCTCTACCTGACTCGCTACCAAAGGATCTGGATCATTCTTCAAATTCGGTAATAATTCCACTAACGCCCGTTTAGATGCCATATACAAATAAGTTAAAGCAGCTTCTCGGACAAAACCTGTAGGATGACGCAAACACACTAAAGTTTGTTCAGCAGTTAAACTCCAACGAGCAGAGCGAGCCATGTGAAAACAACAAGCCAAAGCCCAGTCAGAAAGAAAATGACGTAACTCTAACAAATGTCGTAGGCGATCGCTCGGAGCCATTGGTTGATACACAAGCATCTCCGAAAGATTCTCTAATTTTTCTTCATAACTCTTATCGTCTAAAATCTCAATCAGCGATCGCTTAGAAGAAATATCCACGGTATTATCCAAAATTTCCAACCCACGCGCCACGTTTGAGCGAGAATCTGATTGAATATTAAAAGCTGCTGCCTGAATAGATCCTAGCGGATAAAGAAACTTCATCAACAAGAAACACCGCTCTGTAGCATCTGATTCTAACAACTTGAGAGCCCGTAGCAATATTTCTGTATAATCATTTGTCAGTTTACCATTCCCCTCGCCAACATTAGAGCTAGATAACCGACTATTTGACTTCATTTCTACCCCAGACAAATCTACTGTTGCAGCATAAACTTGTCCCATAAACATCAATTCTTGCTCTATTAAAATTTCTACTCCACTACGCCCTACCCGTTCGAGTACCCCTTCAATGCCAACTTCCCCAGGCATTTTCAATAAAATCCGCATAATATTACGACGTGTCACTCCCCAGGTAGTCATCATTCTACTTACCAAAGCATCCAGGGTTTCAATAGTACCAATTTCACCTATAGCAGTCCAAGCTTGTAATCTGACTAACTCCGACTTATGGGTATCATCTGCCAATTCTACCAGCATGGGAATTGCATCATTACCTAACCTCACTAATGCTTGCAATGCAGCTTCTCTAGTTGATTTATAGGATAAACCCCGCAACAGAGAGGGGTAATAACTTTCCAGATGAGTAGAAGAGATGGCATCCATGCAATACTTGCGTACTCCTAACGATTCATCCTGTAATAAACTAGGAATATATAATCGTAATCCCTGTAAATAATCAGCTTCTCCCAAAGCACGAACTCCCATCACCCTTTCTTTCTCTAACTTAGAAGTAATCATTCTGCGTAAAACATTAGTAGCTTCAGCCTTTTGTTCTCTGTCACCTCGACGCATAATCAAAGCTGCTGCGGTACCTCGCACTACCGGATCTACCGAAAATTGTAAATAAGGCCGTAGTTGACTAATATCCGATTCTGATTCTGTCAGCCAAATGTAGCGTAGAGCTAAAGCCAATACCTCTGGTGGCACTGAAATCCGAGTTAGCGATCGCACTTGTTCGAGATAAACTGGATTAGGATGATTAAGCATCACTTCCAGACTTTGGCATTGTAATGCAGGTGACATTACTGTCAACAGAGGAGCCAAAATTTCACCTACATTCTTTTGATCAATTTGACTGAGTAACTCTATACAGGAACGTTTATCCTCTTCTGCTGCACCTTTTTCTAAAGTCTCTGCCACCGATCGTTTTAGTGCCCGCATATCTACATCTAGGACACCAAATCTGCCTTTTCCGGCACTTCTGACTAGCAAGCCCACATACTGAGACCTAATAAACCATATTACTCCTAACCACAACACACCTGAAATGATAATTGCGATCACAAATATTAAACCTTGCTGGTTTTGAAACTGACTTTGGTTAGGATCTAATACTAATCTACACAACCATAAAATTGCCAAAATTATTAATCCACTCAAACCCGTAGAAAATGGTTCTGCTACCCCATTAACCATTGTTTGAACATCACTACGAATATTATCGGGCAAAGGTTGAAATAAAACTGGACCAGTAGTTTCAATTAACGTATAATGTAGTAACTCATCTAAAAATCTCAGAATTACCAGACCAATAAATACTGAAAATAATCCACTTATCGCACCTGTAAAAGAAAATAAACCTAAAGCTATTGCCCCGATAGGCAGCACCATTGCCGTACCAAAAACGCCTATTCTTTCTACTAAACGACTCGAAGCAAACCACTGTGTTGTCACCTGACAGGTACTCAAAATTCCCTCAAACAAGCCTAAGAAACTGGCTATTCTACTGGCTCCATCTACAGATGGATTTTGTAATTCTAGTTGATAAAAGAATTGAAAATCTATTAAGACATAAAGGACTTCTGCCATCACAAAAAAAACAATTAAAGGCAGGACATAACCTTGCAAAGGTCCTTTGAGTCTGCGAGTAGAAAATTCATGTTCGTCGTCTTCTGGTATCCAACGGTTAGAGTCAGGAAAAGACTGATAATATTTTTCTGATAAATATAACAGAATTACAGACCCAAATACTACCATTAAACCCGATAATATTGTGACATTATTTATGCCAACAAATTTGAGGATTAAAGGCAGAGAAAATCCACTAATTACTCCTGCTACTAAAAAACCACTACTAATAATTGGATATGTACGCTTAATTTCTCTAATATTAAATAATTGATTAGCGGTAATTGAGGTATTTAGATCGTTAAGTAAGTAACTTGCTTCTACCCACAACCACATGATAAAAATACTAATAAAGGCTAAACTTAGGCCAGCTATTTGTATATTTTCGATGCCTATGCCAAACCTAAATAGGAACAAAGGAGCTGCCATTAGTAACAGGATAACTACTATGACTCGGCGTAGAGGCAATAGTTTTTGTAACCAGGAATAGATAAACCCCAGTCCTGAACCTATACCAGCACTAGCAATATAAATCCACGGTAGTTTGTCAGCTCCATATTGATCTAAAAATAAACTAACTGTACTCAGTTCTAACCAAATTAATCCTACAGAAGTCAGAGTATATACAGCAAACATTAGCAATGTTCGCTCTACCTCCTCAGAACGGAGATTGAGAGATCTTAAAAATTTCTGCCCCAATCCTGTAGAATCTTTTAACCTTGTCAGTTCCATGTAGCTTAATAAATTTGATCTTAAAGTTTATATTTAAGTATATCTTTGTCCTGTCATACTTTAAATCCTCTCCTAAGATGTCTTAGAAGAGGATAGATTATAATTAATAATGTGGCATCCAAGGACTATGGCTAACCCACTAAAAAACTAATATTCTCCTACACTTTGGAGCCATAAATATTTGTGAGCATTTAACTTTACTTTTTAGGAGATAGCAACATCATCATACTGCGTCCCTCCTTTTTAGGGGCCTGCTGAACTTCAGCTAAATCTTTTAAATCTGTTGCCATCCGTTTCAATAAGTCTTCTGCAAGGTTACTATGCTGTATTTCCCGGCCCCGGAACATAATAGTGGCCTTAACTTTATCCCCCGACTTGAGAAAGCGCTCTGCCTGAGATAAGCGAACATGATAATCATGTTCCTCAATCTTATAACGCATCTTCACTTCTTTCACTTCTGCATTATGCTGCTTTCGTTTGGCTTCCTGGGCTTTCTTTTTCTGCTCAAACTGGTACTTACCATAGTCCATTATTTTACAAACAGGTGGATCAGCTTTGTCACTGACCAGAACCAGATCGAGTTCCTTTTCCTCGGCCATCCGCAACGCTTCTCTTGTATCTATAATTCCCAACTGTGAGCCATCTGCATCAATAGCTCTGACTTTGGGAACCCGAATATTGTCATTAACTTGAGGGAGATTGCGATTATTTCTTCTTTCGATTGGCATTAATTAGGATATACAAAATATTGTTTATAAGGACATCCGTACCACATTAGGTTACGGTATTACTTAACTACCTCTTTTATAACGCAAAGCGTTTGAAGATAGTTTTATTTAGCTTATACCTACCGATGTTAATTTCGGGATTTAATGGCATACATTATATAGATAGATTTAAACAAAATATTTTAAATATTTGGTAATCATCTACCTAAATTTGCTACCTAAATTTCTTAGTCAAATATAGCTCTTTCAGGTTAAATATTATATCATAATTAATCACTTTTATGCAACCCTAATAATTATGACTGATAATAGGTCAAAATATAA
>JASJEE010000007.1 GCA_030064835.1 Microcoleaceae cyanobacterium MO_207.B10
TGAAACCACAAGCTGCACATTCGTATAATCTTGCACTCAATGGCATTTTTTGTTGATGTCCACAGTCAGACCTTTTTCAAGGGGGAAGGAAGGGGGATTAAAACTTGCTGATACAAACCTAATAACCGACTTGCGAGTTTTTCTAGGAATTAATTTTTAGTTTCAGATTAAGTTTATTTTAGTTAATAAATTTAATCTACTAAAGTAGAAGTACATTAATTAGATTACATATATGTTAAATCAGAACTGGTTAAAACCAGGAGACTTATTACAAGTAATTGCCCCCAGTGGTTGTCTGCGAGAATTAGACGCTTTCCAAAAAGGAATAGAAATTTGGCGATCGCGTGGCTACGAAGTAGAACTAACTCCCGGCTATGATGAGCAGTGGGGTTATTTAGCAGGTACAGATGAAGGTCGCCGTAGTCAACTAGCAACAGCTATTAATAATCAAAATTGTCGTGGTATTCTCTGCGCAAGAGGGGGTTATGGAGCTACCCGGTTACTAGAAAACTGGCAGTGGGAATCATCTCTAGGAGAAAATCCAAATCATCCCTCACTCCCCACTCCTAAATGGTTAATTGGTTTTTCTGACATTACAGCTCTGCTGTGGACTTTTAGCAAAATAGATTTTCCCTGCGTTCATGGTCCATTGCTGACTACCTTAGCTGCCGAACCAGAATGGTCAATTCAACGATTATTTGATTTAGTTGAAGGTCGTCCCGTGGAACCTTTAGAAGGAAATGGTTGGGGTAGTGGTCAAGCAAAAGGCTACCTAATGCCAGCAAATTTAACTGTAGCTGGTCATTTACTAGGCACAAAGTATCAACCAGATTTAACAGGGACAATTCTAGCATTAGAAGATACAAATGAATCACCTTACCGTATTGACAGAATGTTGACCCATTGGCGCATGGCTGGTATTTTACACCAGGTTAAGGGTATTGCTCTGGGGCGGTTTAGTCAATGTGGTTCTGGCCGCATGAATAATACTGAGTTTACCGTCAAGGACGTTTTACGGGATCGCCTGGGGGATCTAAACATTCCCATTGTTTCTGACCTACCCTTTGGCCATGATGGCCCCAATGCAGCTTTACCTGTGGGACTTGAGGTGATTCTTGATGGAGAAAAAGGTATTCTGGAAATTATCAAATAACGAATAAATATGACATTATAGTTAACATTTTTAGCTCAACGTCAATTTATTTTCATGGGATAATCTTAAAGATTAATGGATAATCAACAAACTCTCAGGCGGAAACTCCTAGACCTAGACAACAATAACTACAAAGCCTACAGAGAAATTCAAGGTAATTACCAATTTCCCGATTTTACCCTGATTGTAGATTACGTTCAGGGAGATCCTTTTGCAGCTCCTAGTAAACTTCGAGTGCAGGTACCTTATACTGTCTCTGGTTTTCCTCCAGAACTTTATCAAACTCCCAGTCGGGAAATTGCCCTGCGAGATTTTCTGACTCGCAAATTTGATCGAGTGGCCTACGAAGTCAGTAGTCGGCGAGGTACTGGCAAAAGCGGGATGATTGCAATTACAAAAATGGGTCAGGAAGTGCTGGATAGAAGCTCAGTATGTTTGGTAAATTTAGCGCCCCCACCTCCTAAACTTGTTTCTACCAGTGCTAACCCTGCTTTGGAAAGAGCAAAACCTGTGAAATTAAACAAGAATCAAAAAGGTGTCGAAGTCCGATTAATTGTGGGATTACCTGCTGGTGGTCGTCGTATCCTGGGAAGGCAAGCTGCAGAAATGTTGTGCGACGATCTTCCCTATATTGTTCACCGCTGTCTCAAATATGAACAGTTAGATGCTGATGCTTGTCGTCGTCATGTAGAAACTGCTGAAGATGCAGATTATTTACGGCAACAGTTAACAGAAAAAAATCTTGTGGCTTTTGTTGCCAATGGCTCGATATTACCACGTCGGAGTGGGGTTGACGATCGCCCTTTATCATCTGAGGTAGTATCATTTCAGTCTCCCCCATCTTTGGAAGTGGAATTTGACTGTCCTAATCAAGGTAAAATTACTGGAATGGGAATTGCTAAAGGGGTGAGTTTAATTGTTGGCGGTGGTTATCATGGCAAGTCTACTCTCCTCAAAGCCATTGAACTGGGGGTTTACAATCATGTTCCTGGTGATGGCCGTGAATTTGTAATTACGGATGCTACAGCCATTAAAATTAGGGCAGAGGATGGCCGTAGTGTAGCGGGGGTAGATATTTCTCCATTTATTAACCAATTACCTCAAGGTCGTTCTACTACTCAGTTTACCAGTGAGAATGCTAGCGGTAGTACCTCTCAAGCTGCAAATATTATGGAAGCTTTGGAGGTAGGTATTTCTAATCCTTCGGTATTATTGGTGGATGAAGATACTGCAGCAACTAATTTTATGATTCGCGATCGCCGAATGCAAGAACTTATTGCTAAGGATCGGGAACCAATTACACCTTTTATAGATAAGGTACGACAGTTATATACTGACCATAATGTGTCAACAATTATTGTGATGGGTGGTAGTGGTGACTATTTTGAGGTAGCGGATACTATCATTGCTATGGAAAATTTCCAACCTCAAGAAGTTACCGAAAAAGCGAAGGAAATTGCCCAACAATATATTACGGGGCGTACTGCTGAGGGTGGAGAAAGTTTTGGTGAAATTAGGGCGCGGATACCATTACCAGAAAGTTTAAACCCTAGTCGCGGACGACGAGATGTGCGTCTGAAAGTACGGGATGTTGACGAAGTAGTTTTCGGCAATGAAGATGTCGATCTTTCATCAGTAGAACAGTTGGTAAGTAAGGACCAACTCACGGCGATCGCTGCAGCAATGGTTTATGCTAAACAAAAATATATAGATGGTAACCACACATTACCAGAAATTCTTGATGCAGTAATGGCAGATATTCAATCTCAGGGTTTGGATGTTTTGACTGCTTTTCCTCAAGGAAATTTAGCAATATTCCGCCGTTTTGAGTTAGCTGCTGCAATAAATCGTCTCCGGACGTTGGCAGTTAAATAATTTGTAGTGAATTGAATCATATTGAATATGAAGAAGCCCGATTTATTTTTCTTATAAATCGGGTTTTTGATTAATACTAACAACGCGATCATATAGAGGGAAGTCAAGCATAATACCTAACGTTTGACCAATTTATATCATGTCCGCTTGAATACTGACACTTTGGTGGAGGGAAGACAGAGGGGAGAAGGAAGTTATGCTGAAGGGTTTATTGCAATTGTGATTTAATTTTATACACAAACGATGCTACCGGAAATGATATTAGATAAGTTTCGGAGTTAGTCAAGTATAAAATTTTATCACTTTAGTAAATATAGCAATGCAATCAGGAATCATCTGTGAGAGGCTGATTAAAAGATTCATGAATTTATAAGAAAATGCAGAATCTATTTCTCATAAATCATTAGTATTTAGAAGCATTTCCGAAATCTTCAAAAAATTAGTATTTATTTCTATACTTTGTCCCAAAATCATCTACCTCGCCCCAGAAAAACTGAGAGGTTAAATTTAGTTTATTGTCGGGTTAAATTTAGACAAATTATTATATTTATCATGGCAATATCGGAATTTTTATTTCATAATTAAAAAGTTGAAATGAACTAAGCAAATTATTTATTTGATTGAGATTATGCCTTGTAATCTAGCTAACATTTGGCAAAAAAAAGGGCTTTAATCTAACAATTTTGATTAGTTTGTTTTAAAAATCAAATGTTTCTCAATATGTGCTTTATATCGGTTTGAGACTTTACTCGAATCGTAATTAAAGCTGATTAATTTACATTGATCTCGGAGTAACTCTAAAAAATCATGGCAACTAATTTAAGTTCAGGGGATATCGCTATTACTGGGTTTAATTTTGATAACCCAGATGAGTTAGGTTTTGTAGTTCTCGAAGACATTGTTACGGGGACTGAGATTAATTTTACTGATGATGGTGTCAACAGCAACGGCAGTTTTCGGGGTAATGAAGGTACTTTTACCTGGGTTGCCGATCGCAACTATGTTACAGGCGAACTAGTGAGTACACAAACATCGGGAATAGCTTTAAGTTCTAGTGGAGACCAGATTATTGCTTACCAAGGTACAGAATCTAATCCCACTTTCCTCTACGCTGTTAATAGTGAGGGTAGCGGTTGGCAGTCTAATGCTACCAGTGCCAATACTTCAGCCCTACCTCCTAGTTTGATAGATGGAGAGACAGCGATCGCTCTGAGCGAAGTAGATAATGCCGTTTATAATGGTACGACATCAGGTACTAAGGCCGAATTATTGACTGAGATTAGTGATACAAACAACTGGGTAGGTAGCAACAGCAATCGTCAAATCATGCCTAATGGCAGTATGACGGTAACAGATGCGGGTAGTGGTTCCGGCACTTCTGGTGGTAGTGGTTCCGGCGGTTCTACTAGCAGCGTTCACCTAACTTTTGGTAATCCTTCCGGTGCAGTTGTAGATCCTCTAGTTTCTGATAACTACCTTCATATCCGTGACCAGTATGCCATGTCGTACAACGACACTAACAGAGTTCCTAACTGGGTAGCATGGCAGTTAAATGATTCTTGGCGCGGAAATGCGGCACGTCAAAATGACTTCCGTCCAGACAATGAGTTGCCTAGTTCTTTCTTTAAGGTAGACCAATATGATTACAGTGGTTCTGGATTTGACCGTGGGCACGTTACTCCTTCTGCGGACAGAACAGCAACGGTAACAGACAACTCCAATACCTTTTTTATGACTAATATGATACCCCAAGCACCTAATAATAACCGTGGTGTCTGGGCATCATTTGAAAATCATCTACGGACTATTACTACTGGCAAAGACTTATATATATATGCTGGCGGTTACGGTCAAGGAGGAGATGGTTCTAATGGCTATAGAACCCTCATTGGTCCAAATATTTTAGTACCTGCTAACACTTGGAAGACTGTATTAGTGGTAGACCAAGGGGAAACTCCTGATTTGGTAAGTAGTGATGATTACGTTATTACTATAGATATTCCCAACTCTCAGTCTGTATCTGGCACTTCCTGGCAAGATTGGGTAATTTCTGTTGATGAGGTGGAAACTGCAACAGGATTTGATTTCTTCTCTGAGTTACCCGATGGTATTGAAGCTACTCTTGAAGCTGCAGGTAGTTCAAGCGGTGGTAGTTCCGGCAGTGCTGGCAGTAGTGGTGTTGCCTTTATTAACGAGATTCACTACGATAACAATGGTGGCGACGTGAGTGAAGGTGTAGAAATTGCAGGCGAAGCTGGCGTCGATCTTAATGGTTGGAGTCTGGAATTTTACAATGGTAATGGGGGTACAGTTTACCAAACTGCTAACTTAACTGGAACTATTACTAACCAAGATGACGGTTATGGTACAGAATTTTTTGATATCTCCGGTATTCAAAACGGCGCACCCGATGCTATAGCTTTAGTGGATGATAGCAATCAAGTAGTTCAGTTCCTGAGTTATGAGGGAACGTTGACTGGTGTAGGTGGTGCTGCGAATGGTTTAACTAGCATTGATATTGGTGTCTCGGAGACCTCTTCTACTCCTGTGGGAACTTCCTTGCAGTTAGTAGGAATGGGTAACTCTTATGACGACTTTTCCTGGACGACGGGAGTTTCTAGCAGTTATGGGTTAGTGAATGCGGGACAGAATTTTGTGTAACCTTATCCACGCGTAGGCGAGGATAGGTATTGGTTTTTGTAAGTTTGAGTTAAGAGGAATTAGATTTAGGTAAGTCTAATTCCTACCCCTATTACGCTCATTAAAAGCTGAATAAGTAGTCGGACAGAATTAATTACAGAATGTCATTGCGAATGGAGCGGAGCGGAATGAAGCAATCATAAGGTTTTGGGATTGTTTCACTTCCTTCGCAATGACGGTAAATATTTTTGTCCATTTACTTATTTTATCCAATTTTATTTTTTTCTCATTCCTTACTTTATTCCTTCTTCCTTACTATAATAGCGATGCTACCGGACTTGATATTAATTCCGTTTTTATTCACTTGATTCCATCCAAATACTACTGTACCTATCTGATGGTCTAAGTATCAATTAATTCTAAACTTATTATAAACCTAGCTGCTTTATTCACATTGTCAAGCATTTGACGGTTAAGCTTTTCAGTATAAGATGATAGAGAAGTTGTGGAGTAGATAGAAATAAGATTTTAGCTTTAATCATATTATTTTGAAACTCACCCAACAGAGAAAAGCTAGAAAATCAGACAAATGAGTAAAATATCTATTGGTATAAGTAAACTAAGTCTCACCTTATTAATTCATCTGATGCTGTTAACAGAAGTTGAGGCAGTAGAGTCTCACAATAAAAATTTATCTCTGTTGAAACAGCCAGAAATAATTTCCCATAATGAGCCAACTTATATTCAAACACAAGAGCTTTTTAACGAAGTAGAAAAACTGCAACAACAAACAATTCCAGCTAAATTAGAAGCAGTTAAAAAATTAGAAGAAATTCTCTCAAAAGTTCGCTCTTCAGGAGATAAATCTCAAGCAGCATTAACTTTACTAAAGTTAGGCTCAATTTACAAAAATCTAGGCGCAACAACTCTTGCATTAGAAAGTTACAAAGAGGCTTTATCTCTATATCAAGAAATAGAAAATCGTCTCCAGGAAGCATTTACTTTAGGTGAAATTGGAGATATTTATGTAGCAGAGTTAGAACAACTGAAACAAGAACGGTCTTTGGCTTCCAATAATAGTTTATTCATAAATTCTCGCTGGCAGAAATTATTCTTGGATAAAGAACGTAACAATGACAAAAAAGCCAATGAAATTTATCAACAATCTCTGGAAATTTACCAGGAAATTAATAATTATGCTAATTCTAATATTGATAAATTTGCTGCACGGCAAGGAGAAGCAAATATTATTAATAAAATGGCTCAAAGTCACAACGATTCCTACGAAAAAGAGAAATTACTCAAACAGTCTTTAGCAATTTCTCAAGAAATAGGAGATAAAAAAGGAGAGGCTCTAATTTTAGGTGAACTGAGTGAGTTGAATCTCATTTCACATCATGAAGACCAAGCTGGTTGGGATTTATTTAATCAAGCTATAGCAATTTATCAGGAAATTTATGAATCTGCGGATGATGATAATTTTGCGGCACGTCAAGCTGAAGCAAAACTATTAAGTATTGCAGTTAGATATTGGTGGTATGACAATCAAGAAAAAGCCTTGAAATTTCATAATCAGTCTTTGAAAATTTACCAAGAAATTGAGGATTTTCAGGGAGAAGCACTGACTTTAATCACTATGGCTTATTATTATTTTATGTCAGATAATGGGCCAAAAGAATTAGAGTTTTATAATCAAGCACTAAAGATTTATCAGGAAATCGGAGATGGTATTGGAGAGGCTAAAGTTCTCGAACGCTTAGGTAGAATTTACTATTTTTCAGGAGAGTTAGAAACAGCATTAGAATTATATGAGCAAGAATTAGAAAAAATTCAGGAAGTTAGTCAATTTTATTCTGAATTAGGAGACTCAGAAACAGCATTAACATTTGATTATCGTCAGTCTGTTATTTTGTTTCAGATGGGAAAAATTTACTCTCAATTATCAGAAGATAAAAAAGAGGTAGAAGTTTATAAACAAGCCAGAAAAGTTTATCAAAAATGGGAAGATACTGAAGGAGAAACAAGTTTTTTGATTAAAGTTACTGAACGCTATGGAGAACAAGAAAACTCCGAAAGAATGCTAGAATTTTTCAATTCTGCTGTTACGGTTTATCGGGAAAGTGGCAATATTCTTGAAGAAGCAAATCTCTGGCGCGACAAGATTGCAGGTATCTATTTTTATAGCTTGGAAGATTGGGAAAAAGGATTTGATACTCTTAATGAAGCACTGAAAATTTACCGAAAAGTTGGGAATATTGCCGAAGTTGCACGAACTCTTGACAGAATTGGCTCTCTCTATCTCTATACTGCTGAAAATAAATCAGAAAACCAATTAGAAAATCAAGAAAAAGCAGTAGAATTCTACAGTCAAGCTGTTAGTGTTTATCGGGAAATTCAGGATTTTAGTTCAGAAAGGTTTACTCTGAAAAAGATTGGTGAAATTTACTACGAGTTAGGTAATAAAGAGAAAGCTTTAGAAGCATTTAATCGCGCTGGAAAAGTTCATCAAGAAAGTGGTGAATATAAAAAAGCAGTAAATACTTTGATTACAATTGGTTCTACTTACAGAAAGTGGGGAGAAAAAGAAATAGCTTTGAAGTTTTATCTAGAAGCAATCCCAATTTCCCAACAATTAGGAGATTACAAAAAAGAAGCATTAATTTTGAGAAATATTGGTCAGCTTTATTATGAATTAGAAAATTTGGATAAGGCAGTAGAAACATTTAATCAAGCACGAAAAGTTTATCAAAATAATCAAGACCGTTCTGGTGAAGCTTGGACAATTTATGAAACGGGGAAAAGTTATACGACATTAGGAGATTTAAAAAGAGCTTTGGATTCTTATCAGCAAGCTTTACCTATTTACGAGCAAGAAGTTGATGCTCCCTGGCGAGAATCACGAACCCTGGATATGTTGATGAGAATGAGTCGAATTTATGCCTATTTGGGAGAGTCAAAAAATTCTGTAGATTACTGCCAAAAATCTCTAATTTATGCTCAACAAATGCTCGAAGAAGAAACTATGACAAATTCAGAAAGGTTTAGGGATATTGGCAAACTTTGCTATCAAATAGGTCAGACAAAAACTGCTTTAGAATCTTTCGAGCAATATTGGAAAATTTATCAAAAATATGGAGTAGATAGAGAAAAGTTTGGTCTCATGCGTGTTGGTCAAGATTATACGCAATTAGGAGATGCAAAACAGGCATTAGAATTTTTTAATCGAGCCAAGAAACTTTACAAAGAAAGTGGTTTTGTTGAAGGAGAAATAGATACTATTACCTGGATTGCCAGAGTTTATTCTCGTGCTGGAAATTATCAACAAGCCTTAGATTTTTTCCATCAAGGATTGAGAATTTCTCAGAAAATTGACAATCGTAGTAAAGAAGGTTTAATGCTGACTGAAATAGGCGATCGCTACTCGGAATTAGAAGATGAAAAAGCATTAGAATTCTACAACCAAGCTTTGAAAATTTATCAACAACTGGAAAATCATGGAAAACAAAGGGATATCCTGAAGAAAATTGCTGAACTTTACCAACAATTGGGAAACTTAGAAAAAGCCTTAAAATTTTACCTACAAGTTCTAAAAACTCCCAAAAGTTATCCTTTTAGGCTCCGATTCATCTATCATAATATTGGTAAAATCTACTTTGAACAGTTAGAGAGTTTCGTGGCACTGTTACCAATAGACGTGCCAACTCCACTGCTTTAGTTGAAACATCTAAATCTCTTTATCAGATGATTTTAGCTCCTGTTGCTGCTCAATTGAGAAATAAACGTTTGGCAATTGTTAGCGATGGCATTTTACATTACATTCCCTTTAGTGCTATTTCTTTACCAACTAATTTATCGGAAGAAGAATATTTACCTTTGATAGCGAAACACGAAATTGTTAATCTTCCTTCTGCATCAACATTAAGTATTCTGCGCCAAGATATCCAACAACGAAAACCTGCACCCAAAACCATTGCCATCGTTGCCGATCCTGTGTTCAGTGGTGAAGATAATCGACTGGAAAGTGCCGTATCAACTCCTAGTGAAAATTGGGGAAAATATAATCTCAGTCGTTCCGCTCGACAACTAGATGTGGGAATTTGGGATAGACTCCCAGCTACTCGCACAGAAGCAGAAGCAATTATTGCCATGTTGCCAGAGTCGGAGAGTATATCTTATCTTGATTTTGCTGCTAATCGTACTAATGCCACCAATCCCGAATTAAGTCAATACAAAATCATCCACTTTGCTACCCACGGATTACTAAATAGTATTAACCCTGAACTTTCTGGCATTGTTTTGTCGATGCTAGACAAACAAGGTAATTCCCTGAATGGATTTTTACGCCTCCATGATATTTTCAACCTTGATTTTTCGGCAGACTTGGTGGTGTTGAGCGCTTGTCAAAGTGGATTAGGTAAACACATACGAGGTGAAGGGTTAGTAGGATTAACCAGAGGATTTATGTATGCAGGTACACCACGACTACTTGTTAGTTTGTGGAATGTAGATGATGCTGCTACTGCTGAATTGATGAGTAGATTCTATGAGTTGATGTTGAAAGAGAAATTATCGCCAACGGAAGCATTAAGAAGGGCACAGTTGGAGATGCTTTCTGAGACAGAGTGGAAATCTCCTTATTATTGGGCAGCTTTTACTTTGCAGGGTGAGTGGCGTTAGGGAGTGTGTGGGAAGTGTGGGAGATGAAAGCACCTTTGAATAACCACAATAAAAATTTAGGAAGTAGGGAGTAGGGAGTAGAAATGTATGAACTCCGCATTTGATACCGAACAAATATTCTCCCTTCAACAGAATTAAACTTTTATTATGGCGTTCTTAATGAGACTTGATACTAGCATCAAGAAACTAAGTAAAAACTCCTATTGCGACATACGCAATAAAGCCGAGACTACCCGAACAAAGCCACTAACCTAAGTAAAAACTCCTATTGCGACATACGCAATAAAGCCGAGACTACCCGAATATAGGAGTAAACTAGGTAAACATTCTTACTTAAACACCTAAATCTATATGCTGCTTTCGGCATTTATTCAAAAAAAACTTATCTCGGACGAATCCTACTTAACTGCTCTAATGCCCACTTTGCTATTTTCTCAACTTCCGGATCTGGGTCAGTTTCTGCTTGATGTAATATATTACTTATCTGAATAACTAAGTCATAAATTCTGGTTAAATCTCGAATTGCATTTTTTCTCACTTCAGCATTATCATCTTGTAGAGACATTGCTAAAGCCCTACTCATTGGTTTTAATGTTCTGGTTCCTATTTCTGAGAGAGTAGCTAATATTAAACTTTGTTGTTTAGAATCTGAATCTGGAAGTAAATTAACTAATGGTTGAACAGCCCGAGAATCTCCTTTTTGACCTAGTTCCCAAATTGCTTGATGTCGTTTTTTGGGGTCAAAATTTTCTAAGTCACTAATTAACTGCTCAACCAGGTTTATTTGAGGTACAGGATAGTTATTTTGTAGAGTAATATTTCCAGGTTCATCAACTTCTAAATTTTGGTCAATTGCTTGTGATAAATTTATTTCTGTTTGCTGTTGTTGATAATTATTATTTTCTGGTTGACTAATGGAAAAATTACTATCAATTTGAGGATATTTTGGTTTTTCTAGATTTTTTGCATCTGGGGATGCTGAGGCAAATTGTGTTTCCGCTAAAGAAGTAGAAAGTTGAGAATTATCACTCTGAGGATAAGGGGTATTTTCTGTGTCGGACAAGGATGAGTTTTTTGGGGCTAATGGCCATCTAGACGACTGCAAATTAGGATAATTACTTTGTAAATCTGGTGAAGGTGTTTCTGGTATTTTCTCTTGAGATGTTAAATCTTCTGGCTCAAAGTCTTCCGAGGGTTGATGGTCGTCAAAAAGCTTCAGCAAGATAAAGACTATAGTTCCAGTGACGAAAACTGATGTTATGCTTAATAAAAATAGTGTCTTTCGCCCCTTCACGGCTTTGAGTAGAGAACGAATTGGTTTAGGAACTTTGGAATTAGAAGCAGTAGATTTTTCTTTTTTGTTTTTAGATTTAGTGGCCTCTGAACCACTATCTTGAGCAATCGGGAAAGGCAATGAGGAGTTTACCGTTAATGTTGGAGTATTAAGCTTGTAGGTTGCTTGTAATTTTCCTACTTTTGTCAATGTCCGATTGTCCGATTCCCCTGTTGTGGAGTAACTAATTATGGCTCTACTGGTAGTTGGGGAAAAGCAGAAGAAAGTTAACGATGTTAGTAAAAATAAAGTCGATTTGTAGTGGACCATAAGATTCTCTCAACAGTTTTCAGAGGCAACTTTACAAATAGGTCGAAAAATATAAGTTAGTTTAATAGTAGTTGGTGTGAGTTAAAATTTTAGCAATTCTAGAAAATTTTGGTAGAAAACTACTATTTAGTAGTATTGATAAATTGATTATAAATCAATCGCAAATTTAACACAAAATATAATATGGTGGGGCAAAACTAATAATGATAAGCTCTAGGGAATGCAAAGATTTGATTATCCCTAACTTAAGTAGTTGGAAATCTAAGTTATACCCTGGATTTACATCTATGTAAATTTTTGTCGCGATGGATGAATGATTGCTGATTGGATTAAGATTCAGCTAAATCATCAATAGTTTTACATGAATATGTAAGTAGAAAACATTATTAGACAAAATCAAAAATATGACTACTTTACCTAATTATACAATAATAAAAAAAACCACGATAGTTAGATAACTCTTGTCTAGAAAGCTAGCATAAATTCAGACAAAAAAACAGTAATCATCAAAGCTACAAAGAGAGAGTTTCTTACCTTTCAAGAACTAATACAATTTCGGAACCAGTATACCATTAATAAAAATTTAGAATTACCAGGAATCATCAAACCATTAAGCCTCGGAAAATATAATAATGGTTAGGCTTTGGTACTAGAAGATATTGGCGCTATTTCCCTCATTGAGTACATTCAGGAAATCAAATTTAATATCCAAGAAATTCGGCTTTGTTGCTATTGAGATAGTAAATATTATAGCAGGGTTATATCAAAATCAGATTATCCACAAAGATATTAAACCATCAAATATTTTGATTAATCCAATTACTAAACAAATCAGGAAAAGATGGAAAAATATTCCCATACAGCCCATCACTCTAGCACCCCATCTCACCATTACACCATCTATTTTTCAATAAACCCCAAATGGGTTCTATAGGGGTACAAGATTTATTCTCGCCCCCACCAACCCAAGGGCAGACTCTGGGGGGAATCAGGGCAAGATTTTTTTTAATCAGAAAAACAATGTAAATAGTATTAAAGATTCGAGCTATTCACAAATAGATTAACAAGCTTATATAATCAAACAATAAACAACTACATAAACACCATGATTACACTGACTGGCTATCAAATTATTAACAAAATTTATCACGGTAGCAAAATTTGTATATACAAAGCTCATCGGCAGCTAGACCAAAAACCAGTTATTATTAAATGCCTGGAAAAAGAATACCCTACATTCAATGAAATATTACAATTTCGTAACCAATATACGATTAGTAAAAACCTCAATTTACCCGGAATAGTCAAACCCTTATCCCTCGAAAAATACCGTAACGGCTATGCCTTAGTCATGGAAGATATTGGCGGAATATCTTTAAGAAAATACCTCACCAACAAAGATATTAGTTTATCAGAATCTCTCAAAATCGCCATATCTATTGTCGAAACATTGGGAGGATTATCTCAACATAGAGTAATTCACAAAGATATTAAACCCTCAAATATTATCATTAACTCAGAAACCGGAGATGTAAGATTAATTGACTTTAGCATCTCCACATTATTACTCAGAGAAACCCAAGAAATTATCAACCCCAATGTCCTAGAAGGTACTCTAGCATATATGTCCCCAGAACAAACAGGGAGAATGAACAGGGGAATAGACTACCGCAGTGATTTTTATTCTTTAGGAATTACATTTTATGAAATACTGACAAATCAACTACCATTTGAATCAACCGACCCCATAGAATTAGTTTACTTTCACATTACAAAACCAGCCACTCCTCCCCATGAATTAAATAATCAAATACCTGTAATGGTGAGTAATATTATTATGAAAATGATAGCCAAAAACGCAGAAGACCGCTATCAAAATGTTTTGGGATTAAAACATGATTTAGAAACCTGTTTAAAATTATGGGAAGAAACAAAAGTAATTACTCAATTTGAGTTAGGAACCAGAGACATTTCAGACCGCTTCAGTATACCAGAAAAACTCTACGGTCGCCAAGCAGAAGTTCAAACATTATTAGATGGCTTTGAAAAAGTAGCTCAAGGGGAGAGTGAAATAATATTAGTAGCAGGTTTTTCAGGTATAGGTAAAACGGCAGTAATTAACGAAGTTCATAAACCAATAGTCCGTCAAAGGGGTTACTTTATTCAAGGAAAATTTGACCAATTTCAAAGGAATATACCTTTTAGTGCATTTGTACAAGCATTTCGAGATTTAATGGGGCAACTGCTGAGTGAAAGCGAAGCTAACTTACAGGAATGGAAAAGTAAAATTATCTCAGCATTAGGTGAAAATAGACAAGTTATTATTGAAGTAATTCCGGAACTAGAAGATATTATTGGTTCTCAACCTGCAGTGACAGAACTATCAGGAACGGCTGCCGAAAATCGGTTTAATTTAGTATTTTTAAAATTTATTCAAACATTTACAACTAAATACCATCCGCTAGTAATTTTTTTAGATGATTTACAGTGGGCAGATACAGCTTCATTGAAGTTGATGAAACTGTTAATGAGTGAAAAAAATAGTCAATATTTATTATTATTAGGAGCCTATCGGGATAATGAAGTAAGTCCGAATCACCCATTAATGTTAACATTAGGAGAAATCCACAAAAATGCAGCAATTGTTAATACGATTAGCTTAAATCCTCTAGAATTAACTTTTGATTTAAACCCTCTAGTCGCAGACACTTTACATTGCAGTTTGGAGTTGGCATTTCCTTTGACAGAATTAGTCTATCAAAAAACCCAAGGAAATCCTTTTTTCATAACTCAATTTCTGAAAGCACTCCACGAAGAAGGATTAATTACTTTTAATTATGAATCGGGTTATTGGGAATGCGATATTACTCAAGTCAGATTACTTTCTGCTACGGATGATGTTGTAGAATTCATGGCAACTCGCCTACAAAAATTATCACTAGCCACTCAAGAAGCAATGAAATTAGCGGCTTGTATAGGGAATAAATTTGACCTAGAAACTTTAGCAATAGTGGAGGAAAAATCAGTCACAGAAACGGCAAAGAATTTGTGGTCAGCACTGCAAGAAGGATTAATTTTACCCCAGACAGAAATTTATAAGTTTTATACAACAGAAGATGCAAATATATTGACACCTTTTACGGCAGTAGAAGCTGATGTTAGTTATAAGTTTTTGCATGACCGGGTACAGCAAGCTGCTTATTTATTAATACCAGAAGAGCAAAAACAGGCAACGCATTTAAAAATTGGGCGATTATTATTAGAAAATATTCCAGAAGAGGAAAGGCAGGAGAAAATTTTTGATATTGTGAATCAGTTAAATTATGGAGTAGATTTAATATCCCATCCCAGGGAGCGAGAAAAACTGGCAGAGTTGAATTTAATGGCTGGAAAGAAGGCTAAACTTTCTACTGCTTATAATGCCACAGTTGATTATCTAAATATAGGGTTAGAATTGTTAGAAAAAAATTGTTGGGAAACTAACTACGATTTAACATTAGCTCTGTATGTAGAAACGGCAGAAGCAGCTTTTCTACAAGGCAAGTTTGAGCTAATGGAAGAGTGCATTAAAATAGTAGAAAAGTTTGCTAATTCTATAGTTGATAAAATCAAAGTATTAGAAATTAAGATTATAAGTGTAGCTACTCAGGGAGAAAGATTACAAGGAATTAAAATTGCACTATCTACCCTGAAATTATTAGGAATAGAATTGCCAGAATCACCTCATCAAGCAGATATCAAATTAGAACTAGAGAAAGCTCAAGCAAATTTCCAGGATAAATCCATAGAAGATATAATTAATTTACCTCCTATGACAGATAAAAATATGCTGGCTGCGATGAGTATTCTTTCTAATGTCTGGCCTGCAGCATATCAATCTCTCCCGGCACTTTCAGATTTAATCATCTTAAGACAAGTTAATTTATCAGCCCAATATGGTAATACTAATGTATCTATTTCTGCCTACATGACTTATGGTTTATTTCTAGTTGGCAAGGAAAATAATATACAGATAGGGTATCAATTTGGTCAACTAGCAATGAAGTTATTAAATAAGTTTAATTGTCAAGAAATAAAAGCCAAAAACTTAACTATCTTTAATAATTTTATTAGACATTGGCAAGAACATATTAATAAAACCTTAGAGCCTTTCCGCGAAGCTTATGCAATTGGATTAGAAACAGGAGATTTAGAGTGGTCTTGTTATGGATTGATAAATTACTCAAATCAATCTTATTTTATGGGGAAAAATCTCAAAGAGTTAAATCAAGATATAGAAAGTACAAATCAGGCTTTAGCTAGTTTAAATAATATAGGCATTAGTTATCATCAAATGCTCCAACAAGTTGTGCTTATATTATTAAATGATGTTCCAGAAGATAACAAAATAATTGGTGATGTATACAATGAAAATGATATGCTCCCACTTCATTTAGACAATCAAGATTTTGAAGCAGTTTGTTATATTTATTTCTACAAGCTTACTCTCTGTTATTTATTTGAAAAATACAATCAAGCTGTTGAAAGTGCGATTCAGGTTAGACAATATCTAGATACTCTTGCAGCAAGTATTCGTTTTAGTCTATTTCATTTCTACGACTCTTTAGTGCAACTAGCAATTTATCGAGATAAAACTCAATTAGAGCAAGAGCAAATTTTAATTCATGTCGCTAAGAACCAAGAGAAAATGAAATTTTGGGCAGGTCATGCTCCCATGAATTATTTACACAAATTCCATCTAGTAGAAGCAGAAAAATATCGGGTACTTTCTAACCATATAGAAGCAATGGAAATGTACGACAAAGCCATTACCGGAGCCACAGAAAATGAATACATTCAAGAAGTTGCTTTAGCTAACGAACTCGCAGCTAAATTTTATCTAGAGTGGAACAAAGAAACTATTGCCCAAGCATACCTAATCAAAGCTTACTACGCTTACGCTCAGTGGGGCGCACTTGCCAAAGTTAAACATCTAGAAAACTGCTACGGGGACCTGCTCAAACCTCTGCAACAACAATATCCTACTTTTACCCGCAACCTCACTCAAGAAACCATCAGTTATACAACAACCGATTCTTCTTTGTTGCTTGACTTCAGCAGCATCATGAAAGCAACCCAAGCTATTTCAGGAGAAATCAAACTCGAAAATTTACTCTCAGTTTTAATGCGAGTTACTCTAGAAAATGCTGGTGCTAAAAAAGGTTATTTAATCCTGTCTCAAGCAGAAAAATTGGTCATACAAGCTGAAGCTATTCTTAACAGTAACTCTGCCAAAGAATTACAAATAAAATCAAAACAATCTCTCCCCCTTGACTCCACAAATCAGCTTCCCACTTCCCTGATTTATTATGTAGCGCGGACTCAAAAAACTGTTGTACTAGATCATGCTAGCCATGAAACTAAATTTGCTGCCGACCCTTATATTCAAAACTGTCAACCCAAGAGTATTTTATGTATTCCGATTATTAATCGCAGTCAATTTATTGGCATCCTATATTTAGAAAATAATTTAACAGTCGGAGCCTTTACAGAACATCGCTTACAAGTCTTAAAAGTTTTGACCACTCAAGCAGCTTTTTCCCTCGAAAATGCCCAACTTTATGAAACTTTATCTACAGCGAAAAATCAACTAGAAGAATATAGTCATACTTTAGAAGATAAAGTTAAAGAACGTACCGAAGAATTAAAACAAAAAAACCGCAGTTTATCAGAAACAATCAAACAATTACAACACACCCAAACTCAATTAATTCAAACCGAAAAAATGTCTAGCTTAGGGCAAATGGTAGCAGGAATTGCCCATGAAATTAATAATCCTACCAGTTTTATTTATGGCAATGTTAATCATGCCACAGAATATATTCAAGACTTGCTGAATTTGATTAAAGTCTATCAAGCAGAATATCCTGAACCATCAGAAAAAATCGAGGAACTAATATTAGAAATAGACCTAGATTTTATTAATCAAGACTTACAAAAATTACTCAATTCCATGAAAATAGGGGCAGAAAGAATTCAAAAAATTGTACTGTCACTCCGAAACTTTGCCAGATTAGATGAAGCTGCAATGAAACCTGTAAATATTCACGATGGAATTGATAGTACGATTCTAATTTTGCAAAATCGTCTCAATTCTCAAGGGAAAAATTCAGAAATTAAAATAGTTAAAGAATATGGTTCAATTCCGCCAGTTAACTGTTACGTTTCTCAGATAAATCAAGTATTTATGAATATTATTAGTAATGGTATAGATGCTCTAGAGGAGATGAGGAAAAATCAGAGTGAATCAGATGAGCAACCGACTATTACTATTAGTACAAAAATCACTAAAGCGGAAACTGTAAAAATTAAAATTTCTAATAATGGTCCGAGTATTAGTAAGAAAATTCAAGAGAAAATATTTGACCCATTTTTTACGACAAAACCAGTAGGTGCTGGTACAGGTTTAGGTTTATCCATTAGCTATTCAATTGTGGTTGAAAAACACCATGGGAAGTTAACTTGTAATTCTGCTCCAGAGCAAGGGGTAGAATTTATAATTGAGATTCCTATAAACTCAAAAGTTCCAGATTAAATCATGGTCATAAATTAGGTTTCAAGCCTCTCTTTATTTTATTTATTATGTAGTAGGGGAAGTGTGGGAAGATTGGGAGATTAAATATTAAAGTCTGATTATAAACATATATCATATAACCGGATTAAAGGAGATAAAAAAATAAAATTCAGTATGTCAAGCCTTCTAAGAAAGTAGGAGGTACTGTTAACTGATAACTGAAATTACCTTTGTTGGGTTTCATGCTTTGCTTCGCAATGCTAACGCAAACAACCCAACCTACAGATTTTAAATACAAAATTTAACTTCCAAAAAATACAAAATAATGCTTTAATAACTAGGAACTAACAACAACTATATATTATTAGACAAAAGGGCCATATTTTCATAGGATTAACTGGGCATTGCTCCCAGAAACTACAGCACTTTTCACGCCCAGTAGACCACAAATTCAGCCTTATTGGGATTCGCAGCCCTCGTTTCACCTAACACCTACCACCTAGATTTTTAACTGTGGTTTACTCATATAAAAACTGCTCTAAGTAATAATCTTTCCCTATTTTGCCAAAAATACTTAATAGTTGTATCCATTATCAATCAAAAACTTAAAAAATGAATGAAGAACAACGTCGAGCATACTGGCGTGCTAATACAGCACTAATCAGAAACTTGCTAATAGTTTGGGGTTTAGTTTCTATTGTTTTTAGCATTTTATTAGTTCAACCCTTAAACACTATTCAATTCTTTGGTGTCCCTTTGGGTTTTTGGATGGCACAACAAGGTTCAATTTATGTGTTTGTAATCTTGATTTTTACTTATGCCATTCAAATGGATAAACTTGATAAAAAATACAACATAGACAAACTTGATAAAAAATCTAATACTGATGGGAGAGATTAAATGAGTGCAGAAGTCTGGACATTTATATTAGTTACTATTTCCTTCATGGGTTATCTGTACATTGGATGGCGATCGCGAGTCAAAGATAGTAAAGGTTTTTTCGTCGCTGACCAAGGTGTACCTGCTATTGCTAATGGTGCTGCGACTGGAGCTGACTGGATGTCTGCTGCCTCATTTATTTCAATGGCGGGGTTAATTTCTTTTTTGGGTTATGATGGTTCGATATATCTGATGGGATGGACTGGCGGTTTTGTACTATTAGCACTGCTACTCGCCCCATACCTGCGGAAGTTCGGCAAATATACAGTACCTGATTTTGTAGGCGATCGCTACTACTCAAATGTTGCTCGTATCGTTGCAGTTATCGCTGCTATCTTTGTCTCTATGACTTACGTTGCGGGGCAAATGCGCGGTGTGGGTATTGTTTTCAGTCGCTTTTTGCAAGTTGATATTGGTACTGGCGTTGTTATTGGCATGATTATTGTTGCCTTCTTTGCCATCTTAGGTGGAATGAAAGGCATCACTTGGACTCAAGTTGCCCAATATACCGTACTCATTGTTGCTTATCTAATTCCAGCTATTGCTATTGCGACAAAGATTACGGGTATTCCCATTCCTCAATTGGCTTTTACCTTCAGCGATATCGTCGAAAAACTCAATCTGGTTCAGGTAGACTTGGGTTTCCAAGAATACAGCGCTGCTTTTACTAACAAAAGTATGCTGGATGTTTTGTTTATCACTATTGCGCTGATGGTGGGAACTGCTGGTTTACCTCACGTTATTGTTCGTTTCTACACAGTACCTAATGTAAGAGCTGCTCGATATTCTGCTGGTTGGGCATTATTGTTTATTGCTATCTTGTATACAACTGCTCCTGCTTTAGCTACTTTTGCCCGATACAACTTAATTGAAAGTTTACACAACAAAACTTTGGAGGAAGTACAACAGTTAGACTGGGCGACAAAGTGGAAAAATACTGGTTTATTAGAATTTACGGATAAAAATAATGATGGTAGCTTCCAACTAACTCCAGATATAGAGACTAATGAAATTAGGATCGATAGGGATATCATTGTTTTATCTACTCCAGAAGTAGCAAAACTCGCACCTTGGGTGATTGCGTTAGTGGCAGCAGGAGGGTTAGCTGCTGCCTTGTCTACAGCATCGGGTTTGTTGTTGGTAATTTCTAGCTCCATTGCACATGACGTTTATTATCGGATGATCGATCCAGGAGCATCCGAGTCGCGACGGTTAATGGTAGGGCGGATAATGGTAGGGTTTTCTATTGCTATTGCTGGTTACTTTGGAGTTAACCCACCAGGGTTTGTTGCTCAGGTGGTAGCTTTTGCTTTTGGTTTAGCTGCTGCAAGTTTTTTCCCAATAATTATTTTAGGTGTGTTTGATAAACGTACTAATCGGGAAGGAGCGATATCTGGAATGGTAGTAGGTTTATTGTTTACCACTATCTATATTATAGGTGTCAAATTTTTGGGAATGCCGACATGGTTTTTCGGCATTTCTGCTGAAGGTATTGGCACTGTCGGAATGGTGTTAAATTTTATTGTGACTTTGGTAGTCTCTCGAATGACACCTCCGCCACCATTGGAAATACAAGAAATGGTAGAAGATTTGCGATCGCCTGTAGCTGTACCTGCTCCTATTAGGGATATTGGGGAGGAAGAGTTAGATTAAAATGGTGCAATAGTAGGGGCGGGTTTTAACTAGAATTTTAATGCTTACTTATTGATTTATATAAACCCGCCCCCAGGTGATATAGTTGCACAGGAGGCGGGGCGGGTTTATTTAACTTAACGGCGAATATCAAGGTTTTTGGTGAAACCCGCCCCTACAAATTTTTCAACGTTGATGATGAGAATGTGTCAATTTTGGGTTGCGTTGCCACTTAACCAAACCTACAATCTCTAAAATATCCTAAGTTAAGTTAAACTGGTAATGTAATATAAAAGTAATTCAGAAACAAAAATGGCTACACTTCAGATAGAAAACTTACCTAACGACTTCAAAATCAATCTCTCGGAGTTATTATCTCGTATCAAACCTGGAGAAGAAATTATTATTTTAAATCAAGGGGTGGCGATCGCGAAGTTGGTTCCCATTTCTCTCTCATCTAAGCGACTAGCTACTTTGGGGCAAGACAGAGGAAAATTTGTTGTACCGGAAGATTTTAACGAACCTTTACCGGAAGAGATTACCGAAAAACTGAATAGTGTTTACAGTCAACACTCCTCGGACTTAGATGAGAATATTGCTATGATGCAGTTTAGCAGCTTGAGATGTGAAGAGATGTGATAAAATGTTCACCAGTAAAGCTATAGGAGAACTTACTTGAAAATGTCAGAAATTACTACGGATGAATTACCACAAAGTTTACAGACTTTATTTATAGAAGTTGAACGCACAAAAACACCACTAACTGTTATCCATGAAGGAAAACCGTTAGTGATTATTTATCCTGCTGTTACCGAGACTAAACGCGCTCCCTGTGGCGTAATGAAAGGAACTGGGGAAATATTAGGGGATATAGTCGCTCCTGTTGACGAACCTTGGGAAGTATTGGAATGAAATTGGAATGAAAATTCTACTTGATACTCATATTTGGATTTGGTATTTACTTGACGATGCACGTTTATCGCTCCAAGTTCTCCAGAGCGATCGCTGATCCTAATAACGAACTTTGGTTGAGTCCAATTAGTGTTTGGGAAGCACTCGTCCTTGCAGAAAAAGGACGGATATCTGTGCAACCCGATCCTGTTACATGGATTAATTTAGCTTTACAAAGTTTAGAAACTCGTGAGAGCTTCAAATGAATCATGCTATTGCTATTTTAAGTCGTCAGGTTGTACTACCTCATAAAGATCCCGCAGACAGATTTATTGTTGCTACAGCTATTTACTATGGGTTAACATTAGCCACGGTTGATACTAATATTATAGCTAGTTCGGCAGTACAAACACTTAGTTAGAAAATCTTGTAGAGGAGCGATCGCTACTCATGTAGGTTGGGTTGAGGAACCGAAACCCAACATAATCTCATCATAGATACAGTGTAGGTTTTTGTTGGGTTGCGCTATCGCTTAACCCAACCTACAACTGACTATAATTTTTTTTCAATATCTATTTTATTTCTATTATTAACCATCAATTTTATCAAAATGCCAACAATAAAAACAATTAATTCATATCCGCCAACAATGATTAGTAAGGCTATAAAACTGCCAGTGAGTGAGTAAGGTAAGCTGAAATTTTCTTTTGAACTTAATAGTTCATTTTTATATTCATCAAAGTTGGAAATATATTCTTTTGTATCTAAAAGTATTCCTTGATTGTATCTATCCAAGCTGTATTCTCTAAAGTAAAATGTAACAATAATTACTAATACTAAAAATACTATTACCCTAGAAACTAATTCTATCTTTTTCATTTTGTACTTTCTAGAAAAAACTAAGGCTATTTATCTATAAACTACTGCTGGAAATTTGAGTTGCTGCCATAACACCAAAACAAATATGAATGTTGCTATAATAGCTAAATTAATCATTTTGTATTGCAGAACCCCCAAGACTACTTACTAATAAATATAAATATCTGCCAAATAAATAAGAATTGTGGAAACATTGTCGTCGTTTGATAAATTGTTGTTTGAAATTTGAGCGCCTGTCATAATACCAGCAAATACACCACAAAATACAACCGCAATCTTCGTTGCTTTAGTTTCTAAAGTACCTTCTTTTGAGCGGAGTACAATAACAGCATATATGAATGCTCCTATAACAGCTAGACCGATTATGAATTCATGGTTTTGTATTGCATAACTCCCAAGACCACGAATAAGACCACCAATAAGACCACCAATAAAACTAAAAACACCTGCAACTGCTGCACTGGCAGTCCCAATATAACTAAAAATAGCTGCAATATAACTAAAAATACCAACAAATGTGGCCACAATAGCCTGGAAAAAACGAGTTAAATTGTTGAGCATAAAGTTACTACTTTCTTTTATTTCATTTCAATTTGGAATTTTTTTTAATAGCCACATAATAACGCTTTACCTAGTGAAAAATTATTTAGCTCTGTCCATATTTTGTTTTAATTTCATCTACGTTTTGTACAAAAATGTTTAAAATGTACTAAACTGTTTTTAAATGTAAATAATAATACCAATCAAATCCTATCCTCTAACCCCATGAGTCTAGAAGAAGCCTTAAAAATGGCCGATAAAATAGTCTTTGAGAAAACAGGCCAACATTTAGACGATTTACAAAAAGCGGTATTGCAAGGAACTTTAAAACGTAAAAGATACAAGCAAATAGCTGAAGATTTTGACTATTCTGAAAGTTGCATTAGAGGTGTGGGTGCAGAATTATGGAAAATTATTTCGGAGGAATTAGGGGAAGATGTCAATAAATCAAATTTTCGCTCTACAATGGAGAGGTTTCATAACTCTAATATTTTAAATTTTGCAGAAAACGTGAGTGACAGTTTCAACATCTGTGAAAAAGAAAGACACCCCCCAGATACACCAGACTCACACCAACCTAACCAACAAACATCTCACGGCAAACAACCCGCAACGCCACATCAAGATTTAGACGAAATGCCAGAGTTAGGCGACTTCTACAACCGCACTACCGAACTCGAAACCCTAACAACCTGGATTTTACAACAACATTGTCGCCTCATTGCACTTACAGGTATCATTGGTATCGGCAAAACCACATTAGCAGTAAAACTCGTTCAACAAATTAAAGATAATTTTGACTATGTAATTTGGCGCAGTCTCGAAACATCCCCCACTTTTGCTGAATTTCAAGCTGACTTAGTTCAGTTTTTCTCCGAGTCTCAACTACAAAACTCACTCGAAAACAAACAAAAACCTTTACCCCTAATCAAATATTTACAGAAGTATCGTTGTTTAGTTATCTTGGATGACATTCATCACCTTTTCAGCAGTGGGGAGTTAGCAGGAAAATACAAACCAGGATACGAAAATTATGACTGCTTTTTCAAACAGATAGAAAAATTATCCCATCAAAGTTGCCTGCTATTAATAGGTTGGGAACAACCCATTAAACTACTTCAACTCAAAAGCAAAAAAACTTCTATTTCTATTTTGCAAATGACTGGTTTAGATGTCGCCAGCATCAAAGACATACTCAGAGATTATGGTTTAACAGAAATTGAAAAATTGGAAAAACTCATTCACTACTATCAAGGCAACCCTTTATGGTTAAAAAGTGTGGCAAGTCAAATTCAAGAGTTGGAAGAAAATTTGATTGAATTATTGCCCGATGATGCTATCTTATTACCAGAAGATTTAAAAGATAGTTTACAACAACAAAGCGATCGCCTCTCCCAAGCAGAAAAACAAACCTTGTCACTCTTAGCAACAAAAAATCAACCTATTAGTCTGGCGCAATTGTTAGAAACTACAAAAATGTCACCGTCAGATTTACTCAACACATTACAATCATTGTGTCGGCGTTCCCTCATCGAAAAACAAGGAAGTCTTTACAGTGTGCCACTTGTACTCAGGGAATATTATAGAGAGAGTCAACCAAATCTCAATATGGTATAATTACCAGAAAAATCAAATCCCAATTTAGACAATGAAAATTAGAGAGATTCTACAACAAAAGCGGGAAGAAATTCTCAACCTAGCTGCTCAACATGGAGCATCGAATATCCGAATATTTGGTTCAGTTGCACGAGATGAAGAGCGGGAAGATAGCGATATAGATTTTCTTGTGGATATGGAAAGCGAGCGCAGTTTACTAGATCGTATTGGTTTAATCCAAGATTTAGAAGACCTTTTAGGGCGAAAAGTAGATGTGGCAACTGTTAAAGGATTACGCGAGTCTTTTCGAGAAAGAATTATGAGTCAGGCGATACCCCTATGACAGATGATAGAATGTATTTACAAGATATCCTCGATCGCTTCAGTCGCATTGAGGTTTACACAAAAGGAGGAAAAACAGAATTTTTACAATCATCTTTGATTCAAGATGGAGTGATTCGCTGTTTTGAAGTGATAGGAGAAGCAGTCAAACTGCTTTCTCCAGAATTAAGACAAACTTATTCAGATATTCCCTGGCGAAGAATTGCTGGATTTCGAGATGTATTGATTCATAACTATGCTGGAATAAACTTGGAGGAAGTTTGGAATGTAGTAGAATATAACTTACCAGACTTAAAACCGAAAATTGTACAAATTTTATCGGAAATAAATAATGAGACTTGAAAATGCAAATCTATATACTGAATTCTATAAATAGTGAGTTATGCTTTCCTAAAAAAAACGGTGCGTTACGCTTTCCTACGGAATGCTGCGCAAACGCTTTTTCCTGACGGAATGCTCCGCAAACATGTCCCGCAGGGAAACACACCCTACTGAACTGACTAGGTGTCTGGATCTCTCCTGTTCCCCTGATCTCCCACTCCCTTACTCCCCTACTCCCTACTCCCTACTCCCTACTCCCTAATTATGAATACAGAAACTTGGACATTTATTTTCGTAACAATTTCCTTGATGCTTTACCTATACATTGGATGGCGATCGCGAGTCCAAGATAGTAAAGGCTTTTTTGTCGCCGATAGAGGTATACCTGCTATTGCTAATGGTGCTGCCACAGCAGCAGATTTTATGTCGGCAGTTTCATTTATTTCTATTGCAGGAGCAGTATCAATTTTAGGTTATGATGGTTCTTATTATGTAATGGCAGCAACAGGGGGTTATGTACTTTTGGGTTTGCTGCTTGCTCCATATTTGCGAAAGTTTGGGAAATATACTTTACCAGATTTTATAGGCGATCGCTACTATTCTAATATTGCTCGTATCGTTGCGGTTATTGCGGCCCTGATTATATCTATAACTTTTGTTGTCGGGCAAATGCGGGGTGTTGGTATTGTCTTCAGTCGATTTTTGCAAGTCCCCATTGAAGTTGGTGTTGTCATCGGCATGGTTATAGTTGCCTTCTTCGCGATATTAGGAGGAATGAAAGGCATTACTTGGACTCAAGTTGCTCAATACTTTATACTTATTATTGCTTATTTGATACCAGCTATTGCTATTTGTAATGCTCTGACAAATATTCCGATCCCAGAATTAGCTTTTACCTTTGGTGACATTGTAGAAAAACTGAATCAAGTTCAGGTTGACTTGGGTTTTCCCGAATATACTGCTGCCTTCACCCAAAAAAGTATGCTGGATGTTCTATTTATCACTATTTCTGGTATGGTAGGGCTTGCTAGTTTACCCCACGTTATTGTTCGTTTCTATACTGTACCTAACGTGAATGCAGCCAGATATTCTGTAGGTTGGGCATTATTGTTTATTGCCATTTTTTCGACAACTGTTCCTGCTTTAGCTGCTTCAGCGCGATACAATTTAATTGATACTTTACACAACAAAACTGTGGCGGAAGTGCAACAGTTAGACTGGGCGACAAAGTGGAAAAATACAGGTTTGTTAGAGTTTACCGATAAAAATAACGACAGTCGTTTGCAGTTGACTCCAGATACAGAGACTAATGAAATTATTCTCGATCCGGATATTATCACTCTCTCCACTCCAGAAGTTGCAAAACTCCCACCTTGGATAATAGCATTAGTGGCAGCAGGAGGATTAGCTGCTGCCTTGTCTACTGCATCGGGTTTGTTATTAGTGATTTCTAGTGCCATTGCTCACGATGTTTACTACCGCCTCATTAACCCAGAAGCATCAGAGTCACAAAGATTAATATTGGGCAGAATAATGGTAGTATTAGCGATCGCTTTTTCTGGTTATTTCGGTATTAACCCCCCTGGTTTTGTGATTGAGATAGCAACTTTAGGAGTTGGTATAGCTGCTGCTACTTTTTTTCCAGCAATTATTTTGGGAGTATTTGATCAGCGCACTAACCGAGAAGGAGCAATAAGTGGCATGATAGTTGGTTTAGTGTTTACAACTATCTATATTGTTGGTGTAAGATTCTATGGAATGGCGACATTGTTTTTCGGGTTATCCGATCAGGGTATCGGTACAATAGGAATGTTATTAAATTTTATTGTGACTTTGGTAGTATCTCGGATGACATCTCCTCCACCATTGGAAATACAAGAGATGGTAGGAGATTTGCGATTCCCGAAGGGATCGCTTCGCGAATCGCCTCTAGCTGCACCTGCTCCAATTAGCGATATTGGGGAGGAACAGTTGGATTAATTTAAAGAGGGAAGAAAATGTCTACAAACATTTCGCAAGTTTGTAGAATTTTCCAGATTTACAAACAGTTACAATATAACAACAAATACCAAAAAAAAGGAAACAAGCAAAATGAGAGAAACGTTAAAACCTGTTGTGGAGAAAGTCGCCGTTATCGGTGGAGGTATTGGTGGTTTAGCAACAGCGATCGCTATGAGAAAACAAGGTATTGATGCTCATGTCTATGAGAAAGCTAGAGAGTTGCGCCCTGTCGGCGCAGGTTTATCCCTTAATCCCAACGGTTTAAAAGCACTAGAGGCGATAGAACCAAGTATAGTAGAACAATTAAAACAAGCAGGCAGCATAATCAAAGTCATAAACTTGCGGAACAATACTGGGGAGACAACTCAGCCAAAAAAAATTACCCTAATGGAAAAATACGGACAACCTTTGTTGACTATCCGGTGGTCTAAATTACAGGAAATTTTGGCATCAGCACTGCCACCAGAGATAATTCACCTGAATCATCGCTGCGTTAGCTTCACTCAAAACCATAACAGTGTGAGGGTAGAATTTGATAGCAAAAAAACAGTAGACGTAGACTTAGTAGTAGGAGCAGATGGAGTTAAATCTGCTGTCAGACAAACACTAATTGGTGATGGCGAACCTCGCTATTTAGGTAGAATGTCTTGGCGTGGTCTTTTCAGGTATAGTCACGAACTACTTGCTGCTAATGAAGTAACTGCAATGATAGCCGGACCCAAGAACGTCACACTGATGGATGTGGGTGACGGATATATATCTTGGGGAGCAAAAATGCTGTGTGTAGATGATTCTAGTTTAGGGAGTGCTACTGATATCAAATCTCGACTTCTCAAAGAATTTGGTGAGTGGGCATCTCCTGTGCCTGAGATTATGGAAGCAACAGATGCAGAAATAATTGTAGAACGACCGATATGGGATAGAGAACCATTGTCCAGTTGGACCCAGGGTAGAGTAACGCTTTTAGGAGATGCTGCTCATCCCATGAGTCCGTCTATTGGACAGGGAGCAAATACAGCTTTTGAAGATGGCTACGAACTCTCGGAGTACCTGGCAAAAGCTCCTAACCTTGAGGCAGCTTTAGCTCTCTATGATAAAAATCGCATAGAACGCACACAGATTATTCAAGCTCGTAGTGCTTTTTCGGGGAACCGAGCATACGAATCTGACGGCGAAAAATATCTTCAGGAGAGATTAAGAAGTAATGAGGAGTTTGAAGACTGGCTTTATAAATACGATCCATTAGCGATCGCCTCCCGTAGGACATATTAGCTAAGAGTGCGACATTATGATAAAATAACATTTCAGAAATAGTAGAAAAACATTGAACAATTGTAACATGAACATTCGAGCCTTTTACCGAGCAACTAAAGTTGATAACGCTCAACCACCATACGATACTATTCATCTAAAAGTTTTCTACCCAGGCAAAATGTCAGGTGGTGAACAAGAATAAAACCAGGGTATTGTACCTGCTGATTCCCAACAAGCTCCTTTTCCAGTAGTGATTTTATTCAATGGGGTTAACTGCAACCCAGAAATTTACAAATGGCTAGCTATTAAGTTGTCTGAACGGGGAGTGGTAGTGGTAACATTTGCCTGGGTGGCAGAAAACTTTCCTGGTATTGTTGCTATGACACCAGGGGTTGATATTGCAATGTTAGCTCCTGATACTTATGGTACTGCTCCGACTGCTTCAGCTTTACCAGCAATCCTCCAAGAGTTAGATCGGATAAATTCAAACGGCATCCTAGCTGGTATGCTTGACCTAAAAAAAATTATTTTGGGTGGACATTCTGCTGGTGGCATGGCGGCAATAGAAAGTGCTAGTCCTAACTTTTTCTCGCAAGTGGTAGCTGCTTTTGGTTATGCTGTACATACAGCAGCAGGAACAATGATGGGATATGAAGCAGCAACAATTTTACCTCTCCCTGACTTACTGCCACTGTTGTTAATAGGCGGTACTTGCGATGGAGTCATTGCTAATAGTAGTCACCGTTATGGTACTGTTTGGGAAGAAGCTACAACACCAGTATCGCGGACTTTTCACGAAGCAATTTCTGGAGGAAGAAATGATAGCTATTTGATGTTAGTCGAAGGGGCTAATCATTTTTCTTTTGCCGATCCATTTGATCCGACAACAGGTAGACCTTTTCTCGACTTTCCTGCAACTCAACCAGAAGATGAAATTCGTTCTCTAATGGCTGAAACAATAGGTTTATTTATTGATGCTCATGTTCGTCAAAAATCAATTGCATTGGAGCAACTTAATCAATTATTAAATAGTGAACATTCTTTAATAAAATTATTTCAACGGAAGTAATTTGTTATTTGATATAATTTTTCTAGTCAAACCAAACAATTAATTAACTATGAATCTACAAGAACAAAATTGGATTAACCTATTCGGAAATCATACTTCAGAAGGAACAGCTTGGTATGGTATTTGGACTAGATATTCTCCAGAATTAGAAGTTATAAAATCTTTTCAAGGTATCAGAAAATTTTGGTCTAATGAAGATAAAACAGTGATTAATCAGCAAAATAATTATACTTATGCTGATGGTAGTACGGAAGAAAAAAAATGGCAAATTGAGAAAGAAATTGCTAATCAACCAGATGGTGTAATTCATTCGGCATCAGAATCAATGAGGTCATTATCTTTAAGTGAAGAAGCAAACATTTGGATGTGTATAGAATTAAAAATAGGGAATCTTTTCGGTTGTGAATTGTTTTTCCAATATCAAAATTTTCGGACTAGCGTTGTTTCTCTTTATGGAGAGAATGGTGATTTAGGAGGATTTACACAAATTCGCGAACATCTCAATAGTTATCCAGACCCAAAACCAGGAGCCGAATTAAAGAATATATCGGGAAATTGGGTGGGTAAAAAAGAGTCTATGACTCCTGATTTACAAATTTCTCAAGAACCAGAATTGACAGAACTTGATTTAGATCCAACTCAAGGGAAAAATAAAACATTTTTTCTGCCTGATGGAATAGTTATCAATGTTCCTGAAAAGGTAAAAATAGGAGAAGAATTTGAACTTGTGGCAGGTAAGATGATGATAGAAAATAAGTATAAAAGGATGACTGTTAAATATGATAAAGATGGCAAATTTATTCAGTTAATTTCTGAAATTTTTGACCGGAAAGATTAGACTGGAAAAATAGTTATTTGAGTATTTGTAGGTTGGGTTGTTTCGCTAACGCGACATATTTGCGGAGCATTCCGTCAGGAAACGCGCTAGCGTTGCGCAGCATGGAACGTTTGCGGAGCATTTCCCACCTAAGAGCAACTTGCCGGAATGTTAGCGATCGCTAATCAGTAATTATAGCAACTTTCACTTATATAGACCACAGTAGAGAGGTTCCATGGAACTTCCCTACAAGGCTTTTTCTTATTCAAGGGGCTTTGTTGCATGAATGTGGCGATCGCCAGGTGATGGCAATTCCTTGAGGTGCTAAATACTTGTCTTTTTATCTTCTATAGTCTAGAGATTTTATACACCAAATACCAGGGCAAAAATCTTTTTTTATTGCCACAGTTACTTATGCAAATTTTATGAACAAATGATATACTGATATACTAAAATTTGACAAATTTACACTTTTATCATAGACTTAATCCATTCATGCCTCATTCTTGTTATACTCCTCCGTTGTTCCTGAAAAATGGTTTAGCAATGACCCTTTATGCAGCGCTGTGGGTACCGCGTTTTTGGGAGCAAACTACTACATTTTCTGAGCCTCCTTACGAAGACACAATATTTATTGGTGCAAATGATGTGCCTATTTTTGGTTGGATGGCAATTCCAGAAAACCCACGAGGTACGATTATTGCTACTTATGGAATCACCGGAGAGCTAAATAATCAATGGTTTTTAAGATTATTAGGACGCAAAGCTTATGCTCAAGGTTATGCCGTTATTTTATTTGATTGGCGAGCCCATGGAAAGACCGCATTACTATCACCAACTCTGATCTCCCATGGTATTTATGAAGGGGAAGATTTTGTGCATATTGCCGCTCAAGCAAAAGCAATTGGTTGTCCTCCAAATTTTTGGTTTACAGGCTATTCTTTGGGAGGTCAACTAGCACTTTGGGGAGCAAAAGTAGCATCAAATCTTCCTCCAGAATTAGGATTAAAAGACAATGATATTGGTGGAGCTGTAGTTATTTGTCCTAGTTTAGAATCTCAGCGTTCTCTTTCTTATTTAGTCAGTCATCCTTTAGGTAGGTATTTAGATAAAGGAATTACTGAAAACTTAAGAAAATTAGCGTGGTTAATTCACGAATACCATCCTGGTTTTATCGATCCAGAAGCAATTGAGCGAGCTGATTGTACCTGGAAATTTGACGAAGAATTTACTATAGAAAGTTTGGGTTTTTCATCAGTAGAAACCTACTATCAAGCAAGTAGTGCCCTTTATATTTTGCCTCAAATTCAGAAGCAAACATTGATTATTTATGCTGAGGATGACCCACTATTTGATCCGACAATTGTGCCGGATTTAAAAGCAGTTTGTGAGGGTAATTCTGCTATAGATTTAATATTAACTCGTTACGGCGGTCATGTTGCTCATATTAGTAGTAAATCCTGTCAGAATAGAGGGGAAGACCCAGATATTTGGTGGGCATGGAATCGGGTTTTAGAATGGATAAAACAACATGAGGCAGTACAATTAACAACTACGGTTATTTGCTAACTTTAGAATAGGGAAAAATCGGGGGATAACATCATGTATTTACTGACTGATAAGTTTTTCTAACTTTTCCTTGTCTATCCCCTAAATTTTTAGCTTCAACAGATATCAAAATATAATTTTATACCAATTCACTTTTAAGGATGTCATACCAAATTGATAAATGTTTGCTACAAATAAAATTCTAGGTTTTAGGTGGTAGGTGGTAGGTCGCAGTTAGGGAATCAATCTTAATCAGATATTTATAGCTGAATTATGTGTTTTAATTATCCAATTTATTTATAACATTTCCCCGCCTCCACGGGGAAATGGATTTTTTCAAACTGGTATCACAAATAGTTTCACACTCTAAATAAATGTCAAATAATTCCCTAAAACTTTTGTATTGTTAAAGTTTTTAGCCTATCAAATTCAACTTCTAACCCCCGCCTACGCCAGGGGAAACTTTGGCGGGGCGAGGGCAAGCTTCTGACGTAAAACGGTATTAATTTGGTCTTAAATTATTAATAGTCTAATCAATTCGCATCCAGCGAAACACAGAAGAAATTGCTTTATCTATTAAATTATGTGGTTTTTCGCTCAGTAATTTACGTTGTGCAATATCCCTTTCTAGCTCCAATTCTGCGATTAATTTTTCTCCCTCTTGTTTCCGAACTAAAGGAATTAAATAATCATGGGCTAATTGATACCGATTTTCTGGTAATTCTGGCAATAATAAGACCAATCCCTCGGCAACTAATACATCTAAAACCAGATCCAACTTATTAGCCTCTGTTAACAAATCTGATCCTAATTCAGCGCGAGTTTTTAGAGGGCGAGTACCACTTTCATTTGTTAATAAATATAATACAAGTATGGCTATACGTTCATTCAGAAAACCACAGTCTTTAATCGCTTCATCTAAAAAATTTATCGTCAGTGTTAGATGGGGATTATCTCCTAATTTATAGTATTTTTCAAGGCTTGTAACTGCTTCAACTTCCAGTTGACGGCCTACCACCTGTAATTCTATTGGACGTACTGTACCTACTTCACAACTTAAATCTTTTACTATTTCATCAATTAAATTAGATTCTAATTCTAATTTAGTAGTTTCATTTAAGCTTTGAATAATCATTTCTGCTTGATTGGGAGAAAAATCATCTACGTAATAAAGAGTCTCCTTAGAGAGAATTTCATAATTAATTACAGCTTCTAAATTAGTCAGGCGATCATATTCTAACAAATAGTGTAAATAATCTACTTGGATAGACAAAATTACTTTCACCGAACTCAAATTTAAACAGTCAAACAAAAATTGATAAAGTGGTAACCTTTGCTCTGTTTTCGGACAAACACTAAATAACTCTTCAAATTGGTCTAAAATTAATACTTTTAAATTATGTCCGTCATTACTTTTTTGCAATGTTGACAACACATATTCTAGATTCCAAGTAGTAGAGTCAGGATTTCTAATCCAATCTGTATAAACTCGCAGTAATATAGGCAGAATAACTTGATTATGTTTTGTCTCTTCTTCCAGTAAAGCTGGTATTAATCCTGCATTAAGTAAAGAACTTTTACCTACACCTGAAGCACCATAAATTACTATCAGTTTATGGTCATCACTTTTAATCCTAGCCACTAAATTATTGACATCTTCCAAACGACCAGAAGCTTCAATTTCTGGAGCAATTATTACTTCTTTCTCAGAATGCTGTTGTGGTTGTAACTGATTTATACCAACAAAAGCTCTCAATCCATACTGATGCTCAATTTTTAATTGTTCCTCTTTGATTCTGGCAGCATTTATATATTGGTCTTGTTCAAAATAAAGCTTTCTTAAAGCCTTTAAGATTGAAATATAGGAGTGAGGATCGTGGTGAGGATTAGTTTCACGACGGGCTTTTTCTAATTGCTTAACAGTGGTTTGCCACTGATGTAAACTATTCTGAGATTCAGCTAAAATGGAAGTATAAGAATTCTGATTTTGTGAAATTTCTAGGGGGTCTACTACAGACTGATCTTGAATAGCAAGTGCTAATTCTGCTAACTGACTAGCATGAGCCCATTTTGACTCGTGCATTGCTGCCTCTGCTAGAAAACCGTAATCTTCAGCAATTTGCTCTTCTGTACCATAAGTTAGATGTAAATCTAAAGCATTTTGAGCTAATTGATACAAATTACTCCATGCTTCTAACTTTTTTAAAACTGCACCCTTTTTGCTAATAAATTTAGCTACTAATTCCTGTCGATCTACTTGAGTAAATATATCTAAACATTTTTGAATATTAATTTGTGCTTGTTGCCAATCTTTATTTGCTTCTGTTTTATCACTTTTATCACTTAAATCGCCAATCCGGTTGTAACATAACCCGATATAAAATACTACTACTCCTAAACTTTCTCGTTGAGAATTTATTTGTTGAGTTATTACTTCTCCGGGCAAAATTTTTGTACTATCTTCCCATACTGGTAAGCTTTTTTGAAAATGTGCTAAAGCTGCTTCGATGTTGTCATTATTATATTCATTTAAACCCAGAATAAATTCTAATTTTGCTGTTTGAAATGGTGATGCTTTTTCTGGGTTAGTTGACAAAGATGTGATGGAAGTTTCAAGTTTTTGACGTTCCGTAATATTCAGAATCTCTGGATTATTTTGAAACGGAGTAATATTCGGATCTAAAATATTAGTTAATATCTGATTGACGCTATTTTCAACCACATTAATAGATGAATTATTATCTGGTGAAGCAACATCTTTTGCTTGGTATTTATCTGTCATAGCTAGTTTTTTTAACCTCTATTAAATTAATAAATAGTCAGGGCGTATATATGAACTTTTGTGACTTTTGAGAATTAGTTGAATTCTTAGCTAATTCTAGCATTTGTTGGGATTAAAAGTAAATACAGCGTTATCCCAGAGTAATGAGATACACCTATCTTTAATTTCTATTCTAGGGCTGGCTGATTAAGCGTCAAAGCATTGAAAGATAAATACTCAAGCTTTTTTTACGAAAAAAAGTGCCCGCTTTTAACAGCTAATCCCGAAAAATGTTAGGATTTTTAGCAGATAAGGGCGGAAAAATTGAGTGACAAATTTTTCTCGTACTTTTTCTGTAATTCCTATTCCTCCTGACTACTGACTACTGACTACTGACTACTAAGTCTCATCCCTATAACTTTCTCAGCAAACCCTATTCTATTCTATGTAAAGTGTTCCCTAAAACCTATGAATGAGCGTACTTCATCAGTATAGGAATTGCTATATAAACATCTGCCAGCAAATTTTTATTTAACTAAAATCAGTAAAATAAACAGTATCTTCGCACCCTGATAAGTCAAAAAACTATAAAAAACTATTTAGTTCCGTACAAGCGATCGCCTGCATCTCCTAAGCCTGGTATAATATAACCATGTTCATCCAATCTTTCATCGATGGCGGCCGTATACAGTGGCACATCAGGGTTATACTCCTGAAAATGTTGAATTCCCTCTGGTGCTGCCAACAAGCAGAAAAACTTAATTGACTCTGGGTGAGTTTCTTTAATGAGATCAACTGCTGCCACTGCAGAATTTCCTGTTGCCAACATGGGGTCAACTATGAGTACATCTCGCTGCTCAACATCATCGGGAACTTTGAAATAATATTCAACAGCTACCAGATTAGAAGGCTCACGGTATCAACCAATATGCCCAACCCTAGCTGAAGGTATTAACTCTAAAATTCCATCTAGAATACCATGACGTGCCCGCATAATAGAAATAACAACCATTTTTTATCAGCAGCCAACATCGGTGCATCCATCAAGGTCATCGGTGTCTGAATTTGTTCATATTTGATAGGTAGATCGCGAGTTACTTCATAAGCTAATAAAATCCCTATTTCTTTTAGTAGTTGGCGAAACTTAGCAGTGCTAGTTCCTACCTGACGCATCAGAGTTAATTTATGCTGCACCAATGGATGATTAATAATAGTAACTTTCGCCATCATTGTAAACAATTAATTTAATTATTGATTAGTAGAGACGTTTAGAGCAAACGCCTCTACATAATATATAACTATAATAATTCAATTAATTAATTACTAGTTATATACTAATGCCTCCTTACCTCTAGTAATTTCAATAGTAACTTTGCCACTAAAATCAGGAATAGGAGCCGCTAACTTAGTTAAACTAACTTTGACATTTTGTATTAATGGCAGTTGCAAAATAGCTGTAGCGATCGCATCCGCTACTTTTTCTAATAAAGCAAACCTAGAATTTTTCACCAGTCCTTGGACAATATTAACAATATTGCCATAATCTACAGTATCTTCTAGAGCATCACTTTTACTAGCATCAGTCAAATCTAAACCAATAGTTAAATCTACTTCAAACCATTGACCTAATACTTTCTCCTCTGGAAAGAATCCGATATATCCGTAGCAGCGAATTCCAGTAATTGAGATTGAGTCCATAATGACTAATTAAAAAACAGTTCCATCACTCTTTATTTTAATCGGAGTAGCACCATCTTTTCTTAATTCTTTTACAATTTTTCGTCCTGCTGTCCATGTGCCTCCTTGTAAAACTTTTACCAATGGTAATTCTGAGGCAGTTAAGTCAAGTTTTTCTTGAATTGCTGTAGCAATTTTATCTAAAAGACTAATAGTTAATGCCCTCCATTCTACAACAATTTCTGAAGCGGGTAAATGTTGCTGTTGTAAAATTAAATTATTTTTAATTTGTATTAATCTCATATCTATAAATAAGCCTCCATTTCTATATTCTGCTAATCCCGTCAAATTTTCTAATCCGATTATTTTTAAACCTAATTCTTGTAGGTGTTCTAACAAAGAATATGTCAACCATTGGGATAATTTATGAAAAGGTATATATTCATGTCCCAAGCAGTCAGTTTTGAGGAGAGAATGAGGCCAAACATCTCCTAAATTAATCCCTGAAATCGTACTCCGTCCTGGCCAAATATCTCCCAAGTCCTCTAATACTATATTTAATATTGAAGTAGCTGTAATAACTTGATTTTTGGCCTTATTTTGCCACAAATAATCAACCATATTTCCTGGCCGTGGATGATCAAGACCAAAAAAAAGGGGATGTCGAGCCAGAACTTCACCTAAACGTTGCAACAATTCCAGGCGACCTTCCAGACATACCAAAAGATTTTCTGGACTAACTTGGAATCCTTGGGCTAAAGTCTGGACATCAAGTTGCTCAAGTCCCTTGGCATCAACTTGCCAAGGAAAATCAGAATTACTAGAAAAAAACCTTGACAGAATCAGCGAAAGCTGCATACAGCCAAACCTTCCGAACGACTAAATATTAGATCAGTTTCAGGTTCATGGTATTTCCAGTGTGTACCCGCACCCGCATCTAGTAGTACACTAATAATGGCTAAATCAAACTTAACTTTGGCCTTTTCTAAGGGTGTGAGTCCCACTAACATCTGGTCAAGTTCAGCTAGGCGAGGTAAATCTCCTGCCTGAAAATGTCGCCAACGACTATGGAAAGGTATATCTAATGTAGGATAGTGTTCATAGATTGTCTTAATCACATAATCTGTACATTTGTCCAGTTGAGTTAAATCAACTCCAAAATTATTTAATTGCTCTTGACAAGCAAGATTAAAGATGCGATCACACCTTTCTCGAATTGCCTGGGGAGTTTTTAGATAGGCTATAACTTCTTGAGTATTTGTTTTCATTAATTTAATTTTTCCTGATAATTAATTACTGTATATTGCAATTATTTTTTTTTCACAACTCATTAAAGAGATTGCTATAGTTAAAGTGAGGGAATGGTATATAAATACTAAACTAGAAACAAGCTAGATCAAGAATGCTCCAATTTAACATAATTTAATTAGTAAAATTGGCAAAAATAAACCAGGCAAATAATTATCAAAAAACCAAAAAAAAAATTCAGTAATGTCGCAAAAAACTCACTTCAGTGAACCAGAAAAATATCATAATGTAGCAATTGCTCTTGGTAGTAATATGGGAGATTCTCTAACTATTCTCAAAAATGCAATCCAAACTGTATCAAATACTCCAGGTATTACCTTAGAGACTTATTCTAGTTGGTATCGGACAAAACCAATAGGTCCTGAACAACCAGATTATCTCAATGGCTGTGCATTATTAAAAGTAGAATTAACACCCCATAAATTATTAGAAATTCTTCTAGATATCGAACAACAATTTAAGCGTGTCCGAATAGAACATTGGGGACCAAGAACCTTAGACTTAGACTTAATATTATATGATGACTTAATATTAGATAGTCCCAACTTACAAATACCCCATCCTCGGATGAGAGAAAGAGCTTTTGTACTTGTACCCCTAGCAGAAATAGCCCCTGATTGGATCGATCCAGTTTCAGGAAAAGCGATCGCTCAACTTCTAGAAAAGGTAGAATGTTCTGGAGTATCTAAACTTTAAAGTTCAAAAATAATTAATTGATAATAATGCTTAAAAAAGCACTTGTAACAGGTTCAGCAGTGGGAATAGGTAGAGCGATCGCTCTTGATTTAG
>JASJEE010000125.1 GCA_030064835.1 Microcoleaceae cyanobacterium MO_207.B10
ACTACTACCCTAGACGCTCAGATAGCAGCTCAAAAAGAAGTTATTGATGCAACTCAAGCACGAGTAGAAAGTGCTAGAAAAGATTTACAACGGCGTACTACTACCCTAGACGCTCAGATAGCAGCTCAAAAAGAAGTTATCGATGCAACTCAAGCACAGGTAGAAAGTTCAAGAAAAGACTTACAACGTCGCATTGAAACCCTCGACGCTCAAATAGCCAGTCAAGACCAGCTTATTGCATCTCAAGAAAGTCAAGTTAATACAAATCGTGGTCAACTACAACAAGCTCAGGCAAATGCCGTAGCACAACAAGTGGAGTTACAATACTATGATATTGTAGCTCCTATTGGTGGGGTAGTAGGGGATGTGGTAGTAAAAGTTGGTGACTATGTAGATAGTCAGACTCAACTTACCAGTATTCAAGACAATAAAACTTTAGAAGTTAAAATTAATATTGCCATAGATCGATTACCTCAAATTAGATTAGGTACTGAAGTACAATTATTAGACCAACAACAAGGTGAATTAATAGGTACAAGTCGGGTATCTTTTATTTCGCCAGATGCTGGTCAAGGAACTCAAACAGTATTAGTCAAGACTATATATAACAATGCTAATAATAAACTGCAAACCAACCAACAGGTAAGAGCAAGAGTTATCTGGGAAGAAAATCCAGGATTAACTGTTCCTATTACTGCAGTCAAACGTATCGGAGCCCAAGCTTTTGTGTTTACTGCAGAAGAAAAAATAATGGATGGTGAAAGAAAGTTAGTAGCAATTCAGAAACCTGTAAAATTGGGAACTATTCAAGGTCAAAATTATCAAGTAGTTGATGGACTAAAGGGAGATGACAGAATTGTAGTTTCAGGCGTAGTTAAACTCCGAAATGAAATACCTATTACCGATAATTCTCAGTTAGGTAATTCCAGTGAAAATAAAAATGGAACAGAGCCGAAACTTGAAAATTAACTTGATTAGTTTATCCGGAGAAATTAAATATTTTTTTTGCTAGGAATATTTAAAAATAACTCAGACGAAATCTAATCATTTACTCAAATTATTTAGTCAAAAAATTAGCTATTTGTAATCTAAAAAAATCTATCCAATTGTTTAAATTAATACCAAAATCAAGAAAGAGAGATGGCAAAGTTTGCACCTGTTATCTCTCATACCTAGCACCTACCACCTACCACCTAAAACCTCGTGTATTAACCCTATCTATTATTATTGATAATGCTCTTAAGTATTGCTGACAACTTTATCAAACGGCCTGTATTAACGACAGTATGCACGATAATAATTATATTAGTGGGAACAATCTCCATTCCATTGTTACCCATCGCCCAATTACCTCAGCTTGCTAACACAGAAATTCAGGTATCTTCAACCTATATTGGAGCCGATGCTCAAACAACAGAAAATACCGTAACCACAATTTTAGAAAGAGAAATTAACGGTGTTGAGGATATGAAATATATATACTCAAACACCAGCAATAGCGGTCAAACTAGTATTAACGTTGTATTCCCCAATAATGTAGATAGAAACACCGCTCAAGTTAACGTTCAAAACCGCGTCTCTCAAGCAGAATCATCACTACCAGATGCAGTCAGACAAACAGGAATATCAGTAGAAGCAGCATCTCCCAACATCCTATTAGTAATTACCACCTATTCAGAAAAAGATGAAAATGGGAATTATTTCTATGATACCGAATTTTTAAGCAACTACATCGACCTTAACGTCTTAGACCAAATTAAGCGTATTCCTGGAGTCGGTCAAGCAACAATTCTAGGGGAACGGAAATATGCCATGCGTATTTGGCTTAACCCCCAGAAAATGGCAGCTCGCCAATTAACCGCCCAGGATGTAGTCAATGCTTTGCGAGAACAAAACATTCAAGTGGGAGCAGGAAAAATTGGTCAAAACCCAGCCCCACCAGATTTAGTTTATGAAATACCCCTACAAGCTATTGGTCGATTGCAAAATGCCGAAGAGTTTGAAGATTTAGTGCTTAAAGTCGCTGAAAATGGCACTTTAGTCAAATTAAGAGATGTAGGTAGGGCAAAACTAGGAGCCGAAACTTACGACGTTGTTGCCACATTCAATGGAGACCCCACTACAGGTTTAGCAATATATCAACTTCCCGGTAGTAACGCCTTGGAAACAGCAAATCAAGTCAAAGCTACAATGGCAGAACTAAGCGAGAGTTTTCCACCGGGATTGGCATACAGCGTTGCCTATGATACAACATTATTTGTAGAAGTATCACTCGAAGAAGTAGTTGTTACTCTACTCCAAGCAGTAGGGTTGGTAGTATTAATTATCTTTCTATTTTTACAAGATTGGCGAGCTACCTTAATTCCCGCCATTGCAATACCTGTAGCTTTAATTGGGGCAATGGCTGGTTTGAAAATATTAAATTTTGAAATTAATACCTTGACCTTATTTGCTTGTACTTTAGCATCAGGTCTCGTGGTAGATGATGCGATCGTCATTGTCGAAGCAGTATCGAGTAAAATTGAACAAGGAATGAAAGCGCGACAAGCAGCATTGGATGCAATGGAGGAACTGACAGGAGCAACTATTGCTACCTCCTTGGTCTTAATGGCTGTATTTATTCCCGTTTCTTTCTTCCCTGGAACAACAGGTGTAATTTACAAGCAATTCGCCCTGACTATTGCTTTTGCTGTTGCTTGTTCAACTTTTAACGCCTTGACTTTCTCCCCCAGTATGGCTGGCTTATTACTGCGCCCAAAACAGGAAGCTACAGGACTCTTGGGATGGATATTCGATATATTTAATCAGGGTTTTGGTTGGTTACAAGACCAGTATGCTAAATTAGTGAAATTTCTCACCCGCATCAATGTCATCATCATGGGGATTTTTATCGCTGGTTTAGTCGCAACTTTTATTATGTATGGTTTAGTCCCCAGTGGATTTGTTCCCGAAGAAGACCAAGGCTACTTTATCGTAATTTATCAAGGTCCTGACGGCCTTTCCCTCAATTATACTGCCAGTGCTGCCGAAAAAATTCAAAAAGAAATTGCCAACATTGATGAAGTTAAATCCGCTTTTGGTGTTGCTGGATTTAGTTTTAATGGTCTCAACCCCAGTCAAGGGATATTTTTCGTCTTGTTGAAACCTTGGGAAGAACGAACCCTACCAGAACAGTCTGTTTATGGGATAACCAGAAAGTTGAATGGAGCGTTGCAGGGGATCAAAGAAGTTCAAGCTTTTGCCGTGAATGCTCCCCCAGTACCGGGATTAGGTAGTACGGGAGGTTTTGAGTTTCAGTTGCAAGACCGCAGTGGCACCTTACCTATCGAAACTTTGTTAGAAAATGGTAATCGGTTAATTGGGGCAGGTAACTCCCCAGAATATCCTAGTTTACAAGGTGTTTATAGTCAGTTTAGTACTGACAAACCTCAAAAGAAAATTCAAGTTTTGCGCGATCGTGCCAAAGCATTAAATGTGAATGTTAATGATATATTTGCCACTTTACAAACTTATTTTGGTTCTTCCTATGTGAATGACTTCGTATTAGGGCAGCGTCAGTATCGCGTTTATGCTCAAGCAGAGCCAGAGTTTCGGGCGAAACCAGAGGATATAGATCAATTATATGTTCGTTCTCTTGATGATGAGATGATTCCTCTGGGAAGTTTGGTCAAAATAGAAGATTTTGTTGGACCGGAAATTATTACTCACTTTAATATTTTCCGTTCTATGAAAATTCAGGGCGGACCTGCTCCTGGTTTTAGTTCCGGACAAGCGATCGCTGCCATGGAGGAAGCCTCAGAAGAATTATTAGACCCTGGTTTTGGTTACGCTTGGCAAGGTAGTGCATTGGAGGAAAAATCTTCTGGTGGCGCAGCACCGATTATTTTCGGCTTGGGTATGGTAATGGTGTTTTTGGTATTAGCAGCTCAATACGAAAGCTATATCGACCCCACAATTATTATGCTCTCAGTACCCCTAGCAGTATTAGGCGCTCTCGTGGCAATTTGGTTCCGAGCAAATATATTGATGGCGGGTTCTGTTTGGCCAGTAGTGACAAATGATGTGTATGCTCAGGTTGCCTTAGTGATGTTAATTGGTTTGGCTTCTAAGAACTCAATTTTGATTGTGGAATTTGCCAACCAATTAAAAGAGAAAGGTTTAAGCATTACTAAGGCAGCCGTTACAGCAGCAGAGCAACGTTTTCGACCAATTCAAATGACAGCTATCTCTAGTTTAATTGGTTTTATGCCTTTAGTTATTGCCACCGGAGCAGGTTCGAGTAGTCGTTGGTCTCTAGGTACGGCAATTTTTGGGGGAATGTTATTTGGCACCTTGTTGAGTTTGTTAATTACTCCTAACTTATATATTGCTATTAAAAGTATGGAATCTCAATTTTTAAAGGGAGAAAAACCTAAAAAATTAGATAAAAAACGTAGTTCTGAGAATGGATATGAATCTGTTAGGGATGGAGAAATTGATAATGATTATTTAATAAGTAATGGGTTGTCTCAAAATGGAAATGAAAACATAAAAGCCGATTCTGATGAGATTAATCAAGCGATCGAGGATAAACCTCCTCAAAGCTAAATCTGTAGAGTTTCGTTTAGAAATTCATCCATCTCCTCATGTATTCTCCATAGTAGGAAAATATTATTTGAGGAGACGTCGTTTTTTAGTTTGTTGAAGTTGATGCCACTTTTTATATGTTTTTCTTTGTCTTTCTATCGTAGACATAGAGGGTTTTGATTCTCCCGCACCTGATAATTTATTACTATTTTCCTCTAAGTTAACAGGTTCTAAAACCAATCCCGCTAAACCGCCACATCCTAGCAGAAAAACCGCACTTCTCATAGCATTTAACAGGGAGTCATACATCCATAAAGTTATGATTACAGCTAACACCGCTGTTGGCGCAACTTTAGCTTTAGACCACGTTTTTGCCGGATAACGCAAGCAAAATACAACTACAGGCAATAACCGGAGAGCTACCCCACTAATCAATCCCACCGAACCATTTATCCCAAAAACTATGCCCCACCAGCTATCAGTTACTGTAATATCTACAAGCTCTCCTGCCCAGTTATATTCATATACACGATTACGTCCAAATCCTCCCCAACCAAAGACTGGTCGTTGCCTTGCTTTTTCTGTGAGGTGTTCTTCCATGGTTAATCTATACTCTAAAGACTGAAGTCTATCTGGCCCAAAAAACTGAGACATAGAGGAAATAGTCTTTTCTATATCAACAGTTCCCATAGCAGAGTTATACAACGTGAAACAAATGTAAAATGTTAAAGCCAACAAAGTCAGGCTGGTACGAAACCAGTTACCCACAAATAGAATCGCTATACCCATAGCAGCTAATACCCAAGCACCTGTAGATTTAACTAATACAAAAGTCACTAATAATCCCACAACCAATAAATTCATGGGAATATTCCATAGTTTTTTGAGTACACCTGTTCTCCATAACCAAATAGCTGCCAGGGTACCTGCCATCATCCATACCCCCACCCACAGACCATGATTCATAAAAACCATAGGTCTGAAGCCTCCGTAACGTATTGCTTGTCTGAGACCAGAAGGGTGTGCCCAAAATCCGTAGATATTTTTGTGTAGCATGGGGGCCATACGAGTTTCATATAGACATAAAGGAGCATAGACTACAGCACTCATCAATAGCCCAATTGTCAACTGACGCAATCCTTCCAAGTCACTAAGATATAATCTTCCTAGAAAGTATGGCCCTCCCCAAAGCACGGTTGTTCCCAAAGTTTGGGACAATCCATCGTAAGCCCCAAGACCATTTGTTATGGATGAAACAAAAGGTGATATAACACAAAAAACCAGTGGTGGTATATCAATCCAACTGGGCTTAAATGAATTAAAACGTTGAGGGTCGAAGCAGATAGTGGCTAATAAAACACCATAGGCTGCTGCTGAGGCTTTGGAATAGTCTGGAAAACCAGGCAGAGAATATTTGGCATTTGGCAGGAATGTCTCTGCTATAATGAAACTAATAACAATGGCTCGTTGAGCTGGATACCGAGAGAATAGATAAAAAACTAGCGGAATCCAGGCAAACATAGCTAAGTGTGCTATTGGGCCCATATTTCTTACAATATAGAATTTTCAGTGGAGTTTAATATGAATAACCAAGTAATATTAGACTATAGTCTTTCTAGTTATATTTAGAGTTTGACTACATTATATCTGGATTTACTAAAATGGTTAAAGAACATAATTAAATAACTTTTTCAACCTCAGATCACTAATAATATGGTGTAAAGGCATAAATAATCCTTAGTTCATTCATTTTAACTAATTTAGATAAACAATTAACCAGTTTATAAATTTGAATATACTCTTAGGAATCAAATATAATAGTACAATTTTACTAAATTAGGTAATATACCAATGTTCAGAGAGTATGAATAAAATCTGCCCTTTAAATTTTGCAGTAGTAATTTTCATATCTTGTACATTATAAAAAAAACTCTCATGGAGATATATAAATTACCATATCAGTGAGTTACACTCATTTGTTTATTTGAGGGAACAGGGAACAGGGAATAAAAAGATAAATGTAACTCACAAGCTTGAGAAAGGCTATATATATTTACTTGACTTAATTAAAAGGCTTTTTTTTGTGAAAACTTATGAACAGATTCAACTCAAGCATTACTAAGCAATAAGATACTCTGGAAAAACCACTGTTATATTAACAATATCAGCATACATTAAGTTTAACTTAAATGAAAGACAGTAGTAAACAGTTACAGCAATTACCATCTCAGAATATGGACGATTTAAGTGATGCCCCTAAAAAAGGATTAAACATACGTCCTTTAATTATGATGGTTTGGCGAAATGCCTGGATAATTATTGGTATTACTGGAGCATTTGGCTATGCTGGGTATCGTCTCGCAAAGCAGAGCCAACCTGAACCACTTTATAAAGGTAGCTTTCAGATATTACTAGAGCCTATAACATCTGAAGCCAGAATGACTGAGCCGACTGCACTGACTCGCATTGGGGGGATACCTAATGAAAAAACCTTTAGTTTTGACTATCCCACACAGTTAGAGCTTTTAAAAAGTCAAAAGCTTCTTTCCCAAGTAGTTGGAGAAGTTCAAACTGAGTACCCTGAGCTTGAGTATATAGAATTTAGAAAACAATTAAGTCTCGAAAGGGTAGGAGGAAAAAGTCGCCTTGATCGAACTAGCATCATCCAGATTATTTATGAAGATAATCCACCTGATAAAGTTAAATTTATTCTAGAAAAATTATTAGATAAATATCTAAAGTATAGTCTAGAAGAAAGAAGAAGTAGTATTGGAGAAGGTGTTAAATTTATCAACACTCAGCTTCCACCTTTACAGAAAAGGGTGGAAGAAATGCAGTTAAAAATCCAAAGCTTACAAGAAAAATATGATTTGATTAACCCACAAGCTACAGGTCAGGAATTATTTGCCCAAATTCGTCAGATTGAAAACCAAAAAGTAGCAACACAAATTGAACTTCAAGAACAAAGAACACTTTACGATAACTTAACAAAACAATTGGGTTTAAGGCCAGAAGAAGCAATTGCTGCATCAGCATTAAGTCAAAATCAACAGTATAATCAGTTGCTACAACAAGTTCAAGAAATAGAAACTAAAATTGCTGTTGAATCAGTTCGTTTTCAAGCAGATAATCCGCAGTTAAAATCATTAAATAAACAACTTCAAGAGCTAGAAATATTACTTGACCAGGAAATAGGAAAGATTTTAGGAGAAAATCTGGTAGATGCAACAACCAATCCTCAAGTAATGAATTTCCAAGACTCTATTCGGTTAAGTTTAATTGGGCAGTTGATTGAGACTAGAAATAAAATAGGATTATTAGAAGCAAGAAGTCAAGGAATTGAGTCAGCCAGAAATGCTTTGACTTCACAGGCAGAAAAATTTCCTAGTATCAGTCGCGAATATAGCGATTTAGTACAAAAGTTAGAGATTGCTAATAACAGTCTTAATACTCTACTAACTCAACGAGAAAAATTACAAATTGAAAAAGCACAAGACCAAATTCCTTGGGAAGTGGTTGCTGAACCACAACTATTTCGTGATGGTAAAGGAGAAATAATAAATTTTGGTGGAGGCAGTAATAAAAACATATTTATTGGACTTGTAGGAGCAGGTGGAATTTTAGGAGTAGGTCTTGCTCTTCTTATAGGTATTTTACGGAATAGATTTGAAGATGCTCAGGATGTTAAAGATGCCAGTGATTTACCTATTTTAGGTGAAATACCCAGATTAAAAATTAGAAATTCCACTAAAAAATCAGATATTATAAGTGACGCATCGACAACTTCCTCAACGTTTTCTTTAGAAGAATTTGATAGTATTAATCAGAATGATGCTAAGTTCTTGGCGGCCTTTGATTCATTATGTGCTAATCTTAAATTGATATACTCTAATCCACCTATAAGCTCATTAACCATAACTTCAGCTGAAGCAGGAGATGGTAAATCTACTGTTGCTTTACACTTAGCTCAAGCAGCAGCTTTTACTGGTCAACGAGTTTTATTGGTAGATGCAAATCTTCATTTTCCTCAAATACATAATTTGTTGGATTTACCTAACTATAGAGGATTGAGTGATTTACTTTTTAATAATATCGAAGATACCCACCATATAATTCAAATATCGCCAATAGTTAGTAACCTATTTGTATTAACATCTGGTACTCCTAATTCCAATGGCGCTAGAATGTTATCATCAAATCGGATGCAATATTTGATGGATGAATTTCAAGCTTCTTTCGATCTAGTTATCTATGATACTCCTCCTTTGCTTGACTTTATAGATGCTAATTTTATTGGTGCTAATAGCGATGGTATTTTGATGGTTACAGCTATTCGCAAGACTAAATATTCAGCTCTCAAACAAGCTTTAGGACAATTAAATCATTGGAACTTATTTTCTTTGGGTGTAGTTGCTACTCATGTGAGTAAAAGGAGAATCAGCTATCAAAATTATGGACAAAATATATCTGAACCATTAACAACAACTACAGCCGAATTACCTCCAAGTTATGATCGAGGCAAAGCAACTTTAGGACATTAAATGTCAAGACTTGGAAGTGTCCGTTTCATCTCTGGCTGTTCGTACCCATTTGCTCTCGGGTTTGGCGAGGAATGCAAGATAAATAGGTATTTTCCAAAGAACATATAGGGGAACGGCCAATAAAGTTAACAATGGCAGTTGACTCCGACCAAATTTGACCCAGGCTCCAAAAATCGAAATTATAATCAAAATGCCTTCCCCTAGCAACAAAATAAATGGTATCCAAGACACTCCCAATCCGAGCACCAATAATCCCAATACAGTAGCAACAACCCATAATATTACCAGTAGGGATAGAGGGGGTACAGATAAATCCATTGCCATTGCCAAAAGGTCAAAGCGCTTTTGACTAAATGACTCTCCCACTAATTTAGGAACTTGGGTTAACAAAGTTTTCAAATAACCATGTTCCCATCGAGTTCTTTGGCTTTTGGCCGCCTCCTCTTGTTGGGGTAACATACCTATGACTCTTGCTTGCAAACAAAGTATGGGAGGAGTTCCAGCTATAGCTAAATCCAAACCAAGCTGCAAATCTTCCACTATATTCCCACTGGCCAAAGACACTTTCTGAATGACGGACCAGGGAAAAGCCATTCCTGTACCTCCGAGTGGGCAAGGAAGTCCTAATCGACTTAACCCTTTTGGCCGAACTAGATTCTTGACCATAAATGCTAAGGCGGAAATCGAATCTTTTGGGGTTGGTAGTGGTGGTTGTTCCATTAGGTAAACTGCTTGTACGGGCCGTGCTGTAGTACCTGCTAATTTGGCAATTCTATCGATTGTGCCTGGGTGGCACACACAGTCTGCATCTACCATGACTACTATTTCTGGTGGGTCAGCCTCAAGATACTTTAGGCCATAGTCTAGGGCATAGCCTTTTCCTTTGTTTTCTTGGTCAAATCTTTCTAAAACTATAGTCTTATAGTTACGGGCGATACCTGCTGTTTGGTCTTCACAGTTATCAGCGATGACTATCAGTCGATCTGTTTCTTTTAACTGTGGTGATAATTCCTTTAGGGTTGTAGCGATTCCAGATTCTTCATTGTGAGCAGGCACTAAAACAGCTATTGAGGGTGGAGGAAATGTGGCATCAAATTCTTGGACTTTTTTTGGTAACAGGGCTAAACTGCATTCTATGAATAAGACTAAGATTGGTATCAGCAGTCCAAGAGCGGTAACCAGCAATATCAGATTAATTAGGATAGTCATGATATACTAAAGATAATTTATTCAATCAATATTAAGTTAATTTTAGGACTTAATCAATTAAAACAGCAAAACAGAATTGTGTTTATTTATGATTGACAACTTGTTGGGTTTCTTGAATACTGACCTAAGCAATATTTCTCAAGTTGAGTTTCTTGGTGTAAAGTTTCATCGTATGCCTCGAGAAGTAGCTCTTGAAATTTTGTTAGCAATGATTGAAACAAAAGAATCTTATTCAGTCTACTTTGTTAATGCCCACACCATTGAAATTGCTCAACATAATCTCAGTTTACAAGAGGCATTACAGCGAAGCAGTTTGATTTTAGCCGATGGTAGCGGCATACTCTGGGGAAGTAAGGTGATCGGTACGCCTCTAACCTTCAACCTCAATGGCACGGATTTAATACCAGCCCTATGTGCTGCTGGCGGACAAAAAAAACCGGGAATTTCAGTTTATTTTTTGGGAGCTCAGGAAGAAGTTGTCAAGCTTGCTGCTGAAAATATAGCCATGCTCTCTCCAGGTATCAAAATTGCTGGTTACAGGAACGGATACTTTTCTGAAGAAGAGATAGAAGGAATCTTGGCAGATGTTCGTCAAGCAAAACCAGATATTCTTTTGGTGGGAATGGGAACTCCCCTGCAAGAAATATGGATTGATCGACATTCTTCAAAACTGCCAGGAATCACTTGTTTTGGTGTAGGTGGTCTATTTGATTTTATTTCAGGAAAAGTACCTCGAGCTCCCTACTGGATTCGAAAAATTGGTTTTGAGTGGTTATGGCGTTTAATGATTGAGCCTAAACGTCTCTGGAAACGTTACACTGTTGGTAACATTATTTATTTGAGAGCTTTAGTCCATTCATTTGTACAGAAGCAAAAACAAAAGTTAAGTTGATGGCCATAACTGAATATTGTAGTAGATTGAAGCTACCTAAAATCCTATGGATTAAAATCAAAAGATTCCTGCTTAAAAGCCATAATTTGGCAAATACTAGAAAAGTAGTAGGATTTGTTAGAGTCGATAGAGGCTTTCCCACCTCTACCTCTCATAAATGACGGACGTAAGACTTTCACATCCCAAAGACTCCCTTGTTTTGCTCCTCGGTTTTAACATACGGGGGTACTAAGTACACAACTTTTCGGTGTAAAAGTTTCAGGTTACTGTATGTATTCTCTTCACCCTTAGTTTATAGGTACTATGTGGTCAACTTCTAATCTAAAATAAAGACCGCAGTGGGGGCATTTTCCTTTTTCTTTCTTGAATGGTGAAGCTGGACTTGAATGGTTTTATCGACTGACAAAAGAACCTCAAAGGTTATGGAAGAGATACCTAATAGATGATATGCCATTTTTGTTGTTGGTATTACAACAAAAATTGGGTCTTTATCATAATAATTTTTCAAATTCAACTGTTTTTTCTGAATATCAGCCCATCGGTCAAACACTACAAAAAGCGGGCTTATTATCTCTTGAACAAGTAGAGAAAATTTTGCAGTATCAATCTGAATATAGCTACGATAAATTTGGAGAAATTGTCAATAGCTGGGGATTACTACCTAAAAATACTGTAGATTTCTTTGCAGAAAAATTGCCGATTTTAAAAATGGAGAGACAAAAGTATCCTTTAGGTCAATACTTCAAACAAGCAGCACTTTTGGACGATGCAAAAATTAATTTTATCCTAGAATCACAAACTACCACTGGTCTAAAATTTGGAGAAATGGCAGTTAATCAAGGTTGGGTAAAAAGAGAAACTGTAGATTTTTTACTTACTGAATTAATCCCTAGTTAAATTATTGTTGAAATTCCTCTACGAATTAGAATTAACTCAAGGCTTAAACCTACTCATTCACGAGATAAAAAGCCTTGAGTTTTTGTAAAAACTTACTTAGAACTAAATAATTTAAAGTAGGTAGAAACAAAAAAATCTTTAATCGGAATTGCTACAAAGGTTAAAGGGTTAATCGTAACAATAATTGTTCTCACATCTGCTTGTGCTAATTTAATTATCTGTTTTGCTACCCAGTCAGCAGACATAATTCCCACAGGATTTAGATTACTTTTAAACGGACCTAATATTATTTTTCTAATTACACAAGGAGCATCTAATCTGCGTAATGTAACTAAATCTCCAAGGGTTCTTTTTGTTAGTTCATAAAGAGGGCTAAAAGCTGGATTAACTTCTGCTTCGGAGGTATTTACCCAGACTTCTTTACAGGCAATATCGGAATTTTTTCTGACTGTTTTGAGGAATATTTCTAACATTCTCCAGCTAGAAAATGTGTTTATTTCGTAGGATTTAGCGATCGCTTCTGCTGTTCTTTCGCCATGTACGTTAATGCCGTGGTTTAAGACTAAAATATCTACTTTTTCAAATAATTCTGCTAATTTTTCTTCTTGACCTATTTGCCATTTTATGGTATTTATTTCTAAATTTTTACCGTTAATATCTAAGGTAATAGTCCTATCTTTGGATGTCAGAGCAATAACTTTTGCCCCTGCTCGATCAAGATGTTTCAGGAGACTTTGGCCTAAGCTTCCTGAAGCACCTGTAACAGCAACAGTTTTACCCTTAAGAGAAAGTGCTGTCCCCATAAGTTTATCCACCAAGGTAAGAGTCCCACAAAAATAAGCATTTTGATTATCGAAGTGATGTCGCCAGTGGTAAGGTCGGTTCACAAACCAATTTGCGGGAGGCGTTAAGAATGAACCAGGAAGATGTGTTAAATCTGTTAGTTGGTCAACTTTAGGAATACCTGTAGCACGGCCGATGGCCGGAAAAAAGAAACCCAAAGTATATATAACACCGCCCCAAGTGGCCCAGTGATAATCAGACATCCAAACAAAAGCTGTCCCCCAGAATAACAGACTAAAGGTAAACATTACCAGAGATTCGGGTACATCATGATACCAAGTAGCTTTTTGATAAATATCTGTACTGACAGGAGTCAAGTCTGGGCGGAAAACACGATGATGCCAACCATGCCATTTATATAGGGGAGACCAAAGATGAGAAACCACATGATAAATATCTCGGACTACTTCCACAAAAAATATAGAACCGAGAACTAGGGAAATATTAATTATCCAAGGGTTAAGGGGGTAAAATTCCATAGAGTTTACTACAAAATAAGATAAACATATTTTAGAGTAGCACTATTATTCAGTTATCAGTTATCAGTTATCAGTTGTCAGTTATCAGTTATTAGTTATTAGTTGTTTTCAGGTCAATAAACCACATTAAAAAAAAATAATAATCCTGTAGAGACTTTCTATGTAACGTTCCTACTTTGTTGTCTACTCAACAGATAATTCTTTTTTAATCTTCTGGCAAAAATCTATAAAATATTGAAAGGTTTTTAAATGTTCTAGGTCTGATGTAAGTCTGTTAATTAATTCATCTAAATAGGATTGACTTTGAGCGTCTCTTGGATTTTTTTTACTATAGTAAGTGTTTTTAGCTGCAAATATTTCTTTGAGATATGAAAAGTGAAATTGTGCATGATTATAATCTTGACTATAATTACCCATTAATTCTGGGTCTTTGACAGATACATCATAATATTGTGCATAATCTGAGAGAGGTTTTTCTAGAGGTTGTCTGGAGTCGAACATTTTTCTATTTCCTAATAGCCAAGTTTCGATACATCGGTTTTGAATAATGGAAATAGGCTTAACTTTTCCTAATTTTAAGCGGAGGTCGTTTTTGACAATAAAGTTTTCAATTTCTTGTTTTTTACTTGCGACTGTTTCTTCCTCAGCATCAAGACAAATTACTAGGTAATTATATTTGTCTGTTTCTTGAATTTTTGCAATGGCATCGGGAATATATTCGTGAATAATTGAAGGATAGCCATGGGCGCTAACTAAACAGTAATTATTATGATTAGCTTGATGATAAAGTTTTACTTTTGTTAGTTCGGGTAGAAGATATTTTAGCCAAGATTGATAATTTTTTTTCTCTGTACTTCTGCCTTCTAAAAGAAAATAAATATTCATTCTGCTTCTACCTCTTCGGGAGATTCTTCAAGGATATTAATTAGGTCGATAAAACCTTGATGTCTAGATTGGGAAATTCCTAATTCTTCAGGTTGTTTAACTGTTACGATGTTGCCTTGGCGAGTGACAATTTTCCAATATTTATTTCCGATATTATTGATGATGTATGGATGGTGACTGGTGATAATAAATTGTAGTCTAGGATTTTCTAAGATTAACTCTGTGACACTATCAAGACAATTAACTCCTAAACTATTTTCAAATTCATCAATTAAGATTACGCTACCTTCTGGAAATAAATATAATTCGCTAATGTGCATTAATGTTTTGAGCATTCCTGAAGAAATAGTATATGGTTTAATCCAATTAGGCACTCCTTTTTCTTTTAAAAAGAATGCTTTAGCTTCTTTAAAATCAGTGAATGATTCAGGAATTTTTTCAGCAAGTAGAGATTCTATTTTAATATCTTCTACTGTATTAAATATTTCCATGAACCTATCTTTTATTTCGTCAAAAATTTCTGGTAAATATTTATAAACTAGAGATAACTTTATAAGAGTAGGAAGGCTGCTTTCTTGAATTTCACTTAAAGAGCTATTTTGATATGTTGCTAATATAGAAGCTAACTGATAAGTAGGAACTATCCAAATTCCTTCAAAATTTTTGTCTATATTTGCGAGTTTAATTTTATTAAACTCTTCTTTCACAGGAATAATATCTTCTTCTTGGTTAAGTAATTCCACAACACTTTGAAACGGTGATAATTTTGGAGTTTTTTCACCTTTAAACATAATTTTTTCTGAATCTCTTTCAATAAAAACTTGATCATTTTTATAAAGATATTCAGAGATAATTTTCAAGTTATATTCTTCCTCAGAATCATTTACTTTTATT
>JASJEE010000126.1 GCA_030064835.1 Microcoleaceae cyanobacterium MO_207.B10
TTTTTCCCATTGCTTGTAATACTTTTCCTTGAGTATTGTAGGTGGGGGAAAAGTTAGGTGAATCAGCTAAGATGCTTTGACAAATTTCATAAGCTGTTTCTAATTTTCCTTGGGATAAGTAAAACTCTGCTTGGGAATTGAAATTGATAGCTGATGTTTCCTGATTCACTATAAATTTTCCTATAAATATACTAATCCTAAATTAACTTGTGAAAAAAACTTTAGAGGTTTGGTCTTTTTATCAGATTTTTGTTTGGGTTTGGAGGTAAGCATTCTGCCGTCAGCTATTAGTCATTAGCTTCATATATGTAGGAAGTTAGATGGCAATATTGAAACACTAAAATTATTGTCTAAAATCACAAACTAGCTAATAATTGCCAAAAACAGACTTTTAATCTTGGTAACTACTTGACTATCAATTATCCCACAAAAATGTCGATTATTTCTCCTACTCCCTATTCCCTCTTTTCTGGAGATGTATATTATTGCCAGTCAAATTTCATACCGAGATACTCTTCTAATTTTTGATTATGGGGTTGAAATAATTCAGAAAGTTGGTAGCGCAAGTTAGGTTTAATAGGGGTATAGTAACCAGGGTAATAGTTTATATAATCTGGTAATTGATAATCTGGCAATTCTAAAAAGTTAAATACTTGCTTCATAGTTGCTGCGGGATTTTCATACATATCTTCACTTTTCAAGATTAAAAATTGTTCTCTGGGGAAAATATTCATCCATTTTTCCAGAAAAGATTTATATAAACTTCCTGTAAAATAAACAGACATTTTTTTGATTAGTCTTTGAGAGTTTTGAGGGTTTTTGTTTATTTGTTTAAGTAACTCAATTTCTTGGGAAGCAAATTCTGCAAATTTATTTGATTCTTTCCCCAAATTCTTAGTCATATAGAAGTGAGAAACTGTTCGGTCTACTGGGTTTCTTAAAATAGCAATTATCTTGGTTTTGGGAAAGCTATTCAACAAGTTTTTTCCGGCAGCTTCAGAATACATATAATTAGGGCTAGCTTCTCCAGTTATAAATTTTTTCTGCTGAGGTAATTGGGGAAAATGAGCTAAATACCAGTCTATTCCTTGAGTAAAATTTCTGTCAAAAAAGTTAATTTCTTTTTGGAGAGCAGGAATTACATAGGGATGTTGATTAATATAATAATAAAGTGAGGATGTTCCTCCCTTAACTGTGCCGATAATAATAAAGTTTGGGGGAGTTATTTGGGCAACATCTGAGTATTTTTTTATATACTCTGGATGAGATACTAAAAGTTTATTATAAGTAGCTTTTTGATAACAGCTAATTGCTTCATCAAGTTGACCATTGTTTGTGAGAATATCTGCCAAATTAATGTAAGCTTCGGAAAAGGTTGGTTGTAGTTGAATTGCTTCTTGATAAGATTTAACTAAGTCATCTAACTGAGTGGGTTGAATTTTAGCCAGTTTATAACTATAAATACCTCTTAATTTTTCATAAGCTGCAGTAGCATCTAGTTTAAGTTTAATTGATTTAATATAACAGGCGATCGCTTCGTTTGATTGACTTGTTTCGAGCAAAGCATCTCCTAGTAAATAATAAAATTGATGGCAGTCTGATTTTATTTCTATTGCTTGTCGATAAGCAGCGATCGCTTCGTCATTTTTCCCTTGTTTTTGCAGTGCAATTCCTAAGTGTTGATAATACCAAGGTGAATTAGGGTTAGTTTCAATAGCGTAGCGATAAGTTTTTACAGCTTTCTGCCATTTTTTTAATTCTATAAAAATTTGTCCTAGATTATGATGAGACCAATAAGAATCTGGCTTTATTTTAATTGCTTGCTTGTAGGAATGTACGGCTTTATTCCACTTTTTTAATTGTACTAAAGCAGCTCCTAAATTGTGATGAGCAAAATATAAGTTGGGGTCAATTTGAATGGCACTTTGATAAGCTGCTATTGCTTCTTCATATCTATCAAGTTTAAATAGAGATTTTCCTAAGTTATTATAATACCAGTAATTATTAGGATTAATTTTAATCGCACTTTGATATATTTCTACAGCTTCTGACCACTTTTCTAATGTGATTAATTTGTCTCCTAACTCAGCATATAACTGATGATTATTAGGATTAATATTCACAGCTTGACGATAAGCTGCTAAAGCTTCCGACCAATTTTCTTGTTGTATTAAGGCATCCCCTAAATTTTTGTAAGGCAAATATAAATTCGGTTGAAGTTTGATGAAATGACGATAAGCACTAATAGCTTCCTGCAAATTTTTCACTTCCATAAAAGCTTTCCCTAGTTTATTGTAAGACCAGGGAAAATCGGGCTTAATTTTAATAAGATGACGATAGGTATTAATGGCTTCCTGCCAATTTTTTAGTTCCATCAAAGCATCACCCAGCTTATTATAAGACCAGGGAAAACTTGGTTCTATTGCTATAACTTGACGATAGACATCAACAGCTTCATCCCATCGTTTTAATTGTAGGAATGCTTCTCCTAATTTCTGGTAAGACCAAGGAAATTTTGGGTCAATTTTTATAGCTTGGCGGTAGGCATCAATTGCTTCGTTCCATTGTTGTTTCTGAGAAAACAAATTACCCTGATTAATATGAACTTCTACTGATATTTGTGGAGTATTTTTTAGCTGTAAAGTTTCGGGAATTTTGGCAACTATAATGTCATCTTCTATAACTCCTGGTTCATAACTAATCTGGTATTGAGAATTAATCTTGAAGAGACCTTTATGTACATCAGTTTCTTTTAGCGGCCAAGGATTTTTTAATAAGCGGCGATCGTCAATCAGAATCGTATGATTTTTGATATAATGATTGGCAATTATTTCTAGTTCCCCAACAATAGGATATGCTATTTTTCCCCCTGGTAACTCACCAGATCGATGAGCATCTAGCCAGAAAGTAGCACAATCATCTAGGTGGATAAGAATATTTGGCAAGCATTCAAGAGTATCGCCATATAGTAATTCAACTGATGGTTGATTAGCAAATTTTTCACGGGCTTTCTGATAGAGTTTTTCGTCAATTTCTATGCTAAAAATCTTTTTAAAGCCTAATTTTAAACCAGCTTCTATTGTCGCACCTAAATAAGTACCTGTTTCAATCAAAACTGGATTTCTATACTTTGCTAAAATTTCTTTTTTAATTGGCATATTTTGTTTCTGAATATTGAGTTTTTGTTATTGTGAGTATACATCAAATTAATTATCTACTTATACCAAGTTGAGTGGGAATTTGCAATAAATCCATTATCTCTCATCTGAAACCTCTAAAATAAAAATAAAAAATTTTATCTCATTTGTTTATGTTGTTTTCTCTGTTCCCTATAAATATAATTATGTGGGATTGTTGGAGGTATAGCGTTTCTCGCTCTTAGTGAGATATCCCTATCTTTAATTTCTATTGTATTCCTAGTCAAGTGTTACCTAAAACCAACTAATGAGGATACCTAAACCACTAAGCTAAGACACATTTCAAATGCGTCTTAGCAATTCAGAAGTTTGAAGTAGAGGTGGTTTCCTACGGAATGCTCCGCAAATGCTAACCACCCGTACAGAAGTGATCAGGGTTATCATTTTAATTAAGCATATACCAAATAACTGCTTTAAATGCACAACAGCTTATAGGAATTGTTATAGAAAAAAATAATTTTCACCTACCACCTAAAACCTAAAAATGAGCGTACTTCATCAGTATGGGAATTCCTATAATTGGTATCATATACTATAAAAAATTTTGTCAAAAAAACCTTTGATATGTTTGACTTTTAAAAATTCTGGTACTTGATTATCTGGAAGATAAGGCTCTTCTAATACCTGCTGATATAATTCATCATCCGTATCTAACTCAATAATCCTAGAAATTACTTCTTCTTCACTCGAAAAGTTATGATAGTTCACAAAAGAATTGGGATTAAATTCTTGATCAATCCAAATATTTCCCCAATAAATTGGTACAGTCTGAGCCTGCATCGCTTGAAATATTTTCTCTGTCGTATATCCTGGGGTACTAGAATTTTCAAAGGCAATAACAAATTTATATTCACTTAAAAATTCAATATACTTTTTACCTTGTGGTGCTAAAAACCCTAAATTATTCAGTACCTTTCCTCCAGAATCTACCTGTTTGTAACGGCAGAGTTGATGAAAGAAGTTTATTCTTTTATGGGCACTTTTATTAGAGTAAACAAAACAACAGAATTTTTGCTTCCGTTTGATAATTTGTTGAGGATTTTTTTGCTTTGTTAATTGTTTGATTTCCTGTAAACCTGTTCGGAGAAAGTAAAGAGGTATCCTATAATGTCTAGGGTCATCAATATAGTAATGAGTTAAGGCAAAATCACACTCTCTAAAGTTTACTTGCTGCATTCCATGACGCTGAAAATCTCCTTTGCCAAATAGGTAGTTGTGATAGTTCTCAGCAGTGTAAAATATCTTTTTACAATTATATTGATGATGTTCTTCTCCAAAAACGCTATAAAATAAAAAATCTGGTTCTTCAGATATACATATATTATAATTTTTGGTTAAAAATTTTCCAAACAAAAATAAATTTTTATGGTTAAATGTTCGCCAGAAGTCTACAAAGTTAACTTTGATTTTCTGGTTGACAGATATAATAATTTTTGGGCTTTTTCTGGGGGGTTGAAGCTGAATTGCTTTTTCGTAACAAGCTCTTGCTTCTGCTAGTAAATTTTGTTTTTCTAATGCTTTTCCTAATTTGTTGTAGCACCAATAAGAATCAGGTTTAATTTCTAGAAACCGACGAAAAGCTGTGACTGCTTCAGACCATTTTGAAAGTTGCATCAAAGCATCTCCTAGTTGATTGTAACATTCAGGTAAATCAGCTTTTTTTGTAATTGCTTTCTGGTAAACAATCACAGCTTTATTCCATTCTTTTTTCTGAATATAAGCATCTCCTAAAATTTGATACGCCCACCAAGGTGAATGTGGTTTAATTTTGATTATGTACTGACATTTTTCAATCGCATCATCTAACTTTTTTTGTTGCAGTAGAATCTCACTTAATTTTCTGTGGGCATCCCAAATATCTGGTTGTAATTTTATCAGGTTTTGATAATTTTCTTTGGCAGCATCTAACTCTCCTTTTTGAAAGAAAATGTCTCCTAGATTTTTGTATGACCAGGGAAATTTTGGATTGATTTCTATAGCGAGGCGGAAATTATTAATTGCTGCATCTAACTCTCCTATTTGTTGCCAAAATTTCCCGATTTTTTGATAAACTACCCATAATTTTGGTTCTAATTCTCTGGCTTTTTCATAAAATTCTATTGCCTGATTTAACTGCATTTTTTCAACTAAGGCATCTCCTAATTTTTGATAAGCTTCTGCTAAATATGGATTTAATTCTATGGCACTTTGGAAATAAGCGATCGCTGCTTCTATCTCCCCCACTTCCCAAAGTTTTTTTCCCTGTTTAAAATGTTCTAAAGCTAGAGAATACTTTTGTTCTAAATTATCTGCTTTTTCTTGACAATCTCTGGCTAATTCTATTTTTCCTACTCCCTGCCATATTTTCCCTAAGTTCCGGTACAAACCTGCGACATTTGGTTTAATACTGATAGCTTTTTTGTAAGATTCTATTGCTAATTCCCACTGTTGTTGTTGTGCATATATACTCCCCAAATTTGCATAAACTTCTGCCCAATTTGGTTGTAGATTTAGGGCTTTGATATACCATTCTTTTGCTTGGTCTATCTCACCCATTCTTTGCAGAATATTTCCTAGTGTTTTGTAGGTGGGTGGAAAATTTGGCTCAATTTCTAATGCTTGTTTGCAAACTGCTATTGCCTCTTCTAATTTTCCTTGGGCTAAATATAATTGAGCTTTTTGATGTAAATTTACGACAGAGATTTTTTGATTCATTTTCTAAACTACTTTTGCCAATTTCAAAATTTTCAATAGTTGTTCCAAATCAACGCAAATATTTTGTCTCCATAATAAATGTTCCTCTAAATTACTCTCAACACCCTCAGCTATTAAATGATAATGTAAAAGATTACATAAACTGCTAATTTGCCAGTACAAAGGAATCACAAAATTAGCAGCAAAAATTTCAATTATTTTTGTTCCTGGACTACAAAAAATTATATTTGTAAGTCCAGCACCATGAGGAGCTACTATTACTTTAGCTGCTGCCATATATGATGCTTGTTCTGCTACTGAGATTGATTCTAGAGTAACACTAATAAAACCAAATTTATTCAAAAAATTGATTATCTCTTGTTCATTAATAACCTTTCTGTAGTCAGCGTATTTTCTACTTATATATATTCGTTCTGGTTTTCCAGATGAATTTTTCAGATTTTCAAGTCTTAAAAATAATGTTCTGAGAAACTCACATCCCCATTTTGTTACCCTAAGACCATTTTGTTTTGCTGTAAATGAAGGTATAACTAATCTCTTAGCTTTTATGTGAGGATAAAATGTACTTTCGATAATTTTTTCAACAGGAATTTTCAATCTAGCTAAAGTTTCTTTTTGACTAGCTGTTTGACATTCTAAAAAAACAAATTTATCAATTTTTAGATGGCTTTTCATCAACAATTCTATTCTGGTAACTACATCAATCATCCAATGAAAATAATTAGTTCTACCCCATATTGCTGAGAAAAAAGCTACAGTTCCATCTATGTAGTGAACAGGAGGTAATTTTGATGAAGATATAATCACTTCAGCACAACCTGTAGAAATATCTTTTACCAGTTTATTGTCTGAGGTAATAACTGCAGTTGCTCCTAGTTTTACACAACCTCTTCCTTCTGGTAATACAGCTATATAAGCTTCGGGTGAGTAAGCTTTATTATCTCTAAAAATGCCATGCACTTGTTGGTCTATTGTTTGAGAATGTAATAGATTTACTTGATTAGCTGAATAAATTTTTATCTGAGTTATATTATTAGCTGGAGTATCAGATGTAATTTCCCAATTTCCTGTTAATTTTAAAAATTTTTCTATCCAATCTTGGGGTAATCTTTTATGTTGCTGAGATTTCCATATCTGAGCTGCTTCGTGACGGTTTTGTTTTTTTAGAATGTACTCTATGTCTTGATTAACTTCATAATAGTTGGGTTTAAGTTTGAGAGCTTCTATAAAATAAGGTATTGCCTCAGAAAACTTTTGTTGTTGAAAATAAGCATTTCCTAATGCTCCGTAATACCAGCAAGAATTGGGATTAATTTTTATAGCTTTTTGGTAGCTGGATATGGCTTCATCCATCAAACCTTTTTCTTTTAAAGCATCCCCTAATTTTTTGTAAATCCAATCTTTATCTGCTTCTGTTTCTAGGGAACAACGGTAAGCTATAATTGCTTCATCCCATACTTTCCTTTGGCTATAAATATCTCCCAATATTTGATAATTCCATGATAAATTAGGGTCATTGTTTTTTGCAGAATTACATCTATCAATAAGTTCTTCAAATTTTCCTTGTTGCCAGAGAATTTCGTTGATTTTTCGGTGAGTTGCCCAAGCATCTGGTTGGAGTTTTGTGAATTGTTTATAACATTTGACTGCTGCATCTAATTCCCCTTTTTCTTCTAGAATTTCTCCTAATTTTTTGTAAGACCAGGGAAAATTTTGGTTGATTTCTATAGACAAACCAAAGCTATTAATTGCTGCATCTAATTCTTCTATTTCCTGAAATACTTTCCCTAGTTTATGATGAACTACCCATAAGTCTGGCTTCAGTTCAATAGCTTTTTGATAATAATTTATTGCCTCATTCAAGTCTTTTGTTTTGAGATAAATATCCCCTAAATTTTGATAAGCACCTACCAAAGATGGATTTAATTTTATGGTTTGCTGAAAATAAGCGATCGCTTCTTCTATCTCACCATTTTCTAGGCAGGTTTTTCCCTGTTTGAAATATTCTGAAGCTTGAGGATAATGTGCTTCTATAATCAATGCTTGTTCTTGACAATCTTTGGCTAATTCTACTTTTCCTAGTTCCTGCCAAATTTTGCCTAAATTACGATAAAAACCAGAAATATTTGGTTTAATTCCAATTGCTTCTCGGTAACATTCAATTGCTAATTGCCATTGTTTTTGTTTTGCATATATGCTACCCAAGTTAGCATAGCTCTCTGCCAAATTTGGTTGTTTATTTATAGCTTTTACATACCACTCTTTGGCTTTGTCTATTTTACCCATTCTTTGCCAAATATTTCCCAATGTTTTACAGATAGGTGAAAAATTAGGCTCAATTTCTAATACTTGTTGACAAACTGCTATTGCCTCTTCTAATTTTCCTTGAGCTAAATATAATTCTGCCTTTTGATTTAAGTGAATTACTGAGATTGTTTCGCTCATTCTTTTAGTGCTGATAAATATTCCTGATATTTAAGTTGATAATTAAGGTAAGATAATTAATGATTTTAGCATAAGCTTAAAAGTTAAGTAACAAGGAAGACGATAAATTCGGAATTTAAAACCATATTCATTATTTCAATCCTCTCTATTAGACTAGATTAAGTAGTTAGACAAAATTAATTACACACTCATTAAACTTTGAACTCTTATCCAGGCTAGATACTAATATATCTAAGTTTGTCAAAAATTATATCCGACTACTTACTGATAACTGAATTTCAATCCTCCCTATTGGAGGAGGTACTGATAACTAATAACTGATAACTGAAATGACTCCCAAAGTAAGCGTAATTATTCCTGTTTATAACTGTGAGCTCTACATCGATCAAGCAATTGAAAGTGTTTTGAATCAGACTTATACTGACTATGAAATTATTGTTATAAATGATGGTTCGACAGATAATACCTATCAAGTCTTACAGCCATACATCAAAAAAATTCGTTATTTTTATCAAGAGAATAAAGGATTATCTGCTACTCGTAATCAAGGCATAAAAATGGCAAAAGGAGAATTAATTTCTCTCCTGGATGCTGATGATTTATTTCTCTGTTATAAACTACAAGAACAAGTAGCTATTTTTGATACTCAACCAAATATAGGTTTAGTACAAAGTGGGTGGCGAGTTGTTAATGAAAAAGGAGAAAAAATTGAAGATGTTGAACCTTGGTATAAGTCTCCAGAATTAGACTTAGTAAGTTGGTTAAAATGGAAAGCTACTAATCCTAGCGGAATGATGTTTCGTAAAGAATGGTTGGAAAGAGTAAATGGGTTTAATGAAAAATTACGCAGACTCGAAGATTTTGACATTGTAATTCGGTTGGCTTTAGCGGGTTGTGAAGCTACTTGGTTTCCTAAAGTTGCTGTCTGTTATCGTCAACATAGCGGTAATATGACTAAAAATTTACTTGCTCAAACTGAAGTAGAAGAAAGAATTTTAGATGAGCTTTTTTCTAATCCCCATCTGCCACTAGAAATGCAGCATTTAGAAGGTGAATTACGTTATGGTTCTCTAATTTGGAATTGTTGGTGTTTATATAAATCTGGCTACTTTACTGAAATGGCTGATTATTTGCATAAATCTTTAAAATTTTCTCCTGTTTCTGTTCTGAAAATAGTTTTAGACTGGCTATCTTTGTTTAATTATTATGCTTCATTGGAAAACTATTTATTTAATCCGGTTGATTTTAGTAAGTTACCAGAATGGCAAAATTTAATAACTAAAATTATGCCTAATGGTTTACCAATGGTGAGTGTTATTATTCCCACCTATAATAATGCTGATTATATTCAGTCAGCTATCGAAAGTGTTCTTGGTCAAACCTATACTGTTTATGAAATTATTGTTGTTGATGATGGCTCTACTGATAATACTTATCAAGTTTTAGAACCTTATTTAGATAAAGTTAAATACATATATCAAGAAAATCAAGGTGCTGCAAAAGCTCGTAATCGAGGTATAGAAATTTCTCAAGGTGAATTTATTGCTTTTTTAGATGCTGATGACTTTTTTCTCCCAGAAAAATTAGCCGCACAAATAGGATGTTTTGCGGAAGATTCTACTTTAACAATGGTACAAACTGGCTGGCGATTTGTTGATGAAAAGGGTAATACAATTAAAGATGTGGAACCTTGGCAAAATGCTCAAGAATTAGATTTAGAAAATTGGTTAATGTGGCAAGCAACTTTGCCAAGTGCGATGATGTTTCGGAGTGAATGGCTAAAGGTTAATGGTGGGTTTGATCCGCGATATATTCCAGAGGATTTAGAGATAGTTTTGCGCTTGGCTTTATCTGGTGGAAAAACTACTTGGTTAGAGAAAGTTTGTGTTTGTTATCGACAGCGTAATAGTAGTGTTTCTGGTTTGGGAAATAGACAAAAAATTACTCAAGAATTGGAAAATTTGTTGGATGATTTTTTTAGCAAGCCTAATTTACCCACTGCCATACGTCTGATGGAAAATAAAGTTAAATATCGTTCCCTACTTTGGAATTGTTGGCGTTTATATAAAGCGGGAAATTTCTCAGAAATGACCGGATATTTACAGAAGTCTTTGAGTTATACTTCCGCCTCTCCTACAGAAGCAATTTGTACTTGGATAGAATTATTTACTAAACTAGAGATGCAAGAAGGAAGTAAATTTAATACTTATAGTTTTAGTCAGTTACCAGAGTGGAAAAAGTTGATTAGTAATATTTTTAATCCAGTAGTGCCAAGAGTAAGTGTGATTATTGCAACTTATAATAATGCTCACTATATTTTGGAAGCGATCGCCAGTGTTTTGAATCAGACTTATACTTCTTATGAAATAATTGTCATTGATGATGGCTCTACGGATAATACTCGCCAAGTTTTAGAACCTTATTTAGATAAAATTCGCTATGTTTATCAAGAAAATCAAGGAGTATCTCACGCCCGGAATTTAGGTTTAGAAATGGCGCGGGGTGAATTTATTGCTTTTCTCGATGCTGATGATTTTTTCCTATCAGATAAACTGGCAAAACAAGTGAGTATTTTTGATGCTCGTCCCTCTCTGGGAATTGTGCATAGTGGATGGCGTTTAGTTAATGAAAAAGGAGAGAAAATTTCCGATATAGAATTATGGCATGGCTCCCTAGAATTAGATTTAGAAACCTGGGTAGTTTGGAAACCTGTAACTATTTCTATGATGTTTCGTAAAAGTTGGATAAAAAGCGCCGGAGGTTTTAATACTCGTTGGCATCATGGGGAAGATATTGATTTAGTTTTGCGTTTATCTATGAATGGTTGTGAGGCGGTTTGGTTGCCCAAAGTTACTTATTGTTATCGTCAACATCGTCGTAATGCTACACGAAAATCTACTCAACAAGCTACAAGTATGATGTCAGTTTTGGATGAGTTTTTTAGTAGACCAAATTTATCAAAATCTATTCGTCAATTAGAGGCAAAATCGCGTTATTATACTCTGAGTTGGTTAGCATGGCAGGCACATAGAAATGGTGATTTAGTTGAGATGGGTAAATATTTACGGCAAGCTTTGAAATATACTCCTTTATCTATGACAGAAACTATTTATCATTGGATGGATAGTTTCAATAGTCTCTATCAACAATATGGTTATGAGTTTGATGCTTATGCTTTGACAAATTCGGATGTTTGGCAAGATTTAATCTCAGAAATTATTTGTTTATAAAAAAAGGAAGGCACAACACAAATTGTTTTTTTTACAGAAATATAGGGATAATTATCAGCAGAAATCAAAACTTCTCTATTTTTTTCTCTTGACTCCTGCTACCTAATTTTTGCAGTGGTATATTTGAGACCTACAGCTAAAAATTTATCCATTCTATCCAGAAATTTAAAATCTCCTAATTCTTTAATCCCCAATTATTAAATACTGATGAATTCTGCTCCTAAAGTTACTATTTGTTTTCCGACTATCAGCAAGATACGATAGAAATTTATCCCACATATTTATTTACGAATGAGCGCCAGTCACAAGCGAAACTTATTAATTATTTTCTCTAGGCTACTGCTACCTAATTTTTACCTTAGCATTTTTGCCAAAGAATAAATAATCATTAATTCCATTATTGAATAGGGCAATATTTTCCACTAACAATAAATTTAAACCATTCTCAACCCTAAATTCTGAAATACCTATGAACTATTCCCCAAAAGTTACTATTTGTTTACCTACTTATAATGCTGGAGAATTTCTTACACAAGCAATAGATAGTATTCTTCAACAAACATTTACAGATTTTGAGTTGATTATTTCTGATGATTTTTCTACTGATAAGACTCCAGAAGTTATTCAAGACTATCTAAAGCAAGATAAGAGAATTAAATATTTCAGGAACTCAAAAAATCTAGGTCTTTTTGCTAACTGGAACCAATGTTTAGAATATGCTTCTGGAGAATATATTACTATCTTTGCCCAGGATGATGTAATGCTGCCAAAAAATCTAGAGACAAAGGTAAAAATTCTCGATCAATATTCCAATCTTGGTTTAGTTACTTCTTCTATTATGGTGGTTGATGCTAATAATAAACCGCTCCATTGGAACTGGGCAAATTATGCTGAGGATAAGTTAGTAAATGGTCGGGAGTGGGTGAAGAATAATTTGGGAGAAGCTAATCCTATTTGTTGCCCATTTGTATTGATGAAAAGGCAGGTTTTAGAGAAAATTGGTGGTAAGTTTAATGGCAATTATGCTTATGCTGCTGATTTAGAATTATGGTTAAGAATTGCTTGGGTTGCTGATTTATATTTTCTCAAAGAAAATTTGGGATATTATCGCTGGCACCAGGGAAATAAAACTCATAGTTTTGATGATTTGTATCAGCTTCAGGAACATTTACAAATCTGTAGTGATTTAATTGATAGGTTAGATTTGTCAAAGTCAGAATTAAATGATTTAGAAAGTGAGGCTTTATCTCGGGCTGTGAAATGGGTGAGTTATTACCGAATTTATAATCATTTGGAAAAGGGAAATTTTGATTATGCTGTGAATTTATGCAAGTTATTAGAAAGTTGGCGGGGTAAGTCGGGAAAATTAAGTATTTCTGTGCAGGAATTAGGTGCAAAAATACGGAAAATTTTACAGGTAAATTATCGCCTGAAGTCTGAGGTAAATGATTTAGTTGGTTGGGTAAAAAATCTGGATAAAGGTAAATCTGAATTAGAAGAAGACGCTAAAATATTGCGTTCTTGGGTGGATAATCTTGAGCAAAAAAATTCTGCTTTAGAAGATGAAAAAAAGTGGCTAGAATCTCAGGTTAAAGCTTGGATGCAAACTGCACAAAAGTATTATCGCGAGAGAGGGGATGGAGTATAATATCATTTTGATAAATGTTTACTACAAATAAATTTCTAGGTTTTAGGTTTTAGGTGGTAGGTAGGCAATAAATATTAATCAGATATTTATAGCTTAATTCTATTTTTAAATGGTCAAATAAATACTTTTTTTTTCTAATAGTCAGTCGAGATAAGCAGGTACATAAAATTAATTGCCTATTTTTGTCATAAAAATATATCCTGATATCAAAGGAAGCAAAATAGTGATTTATATGAGATTCATGTTTAAAATTCAATACCGAAACGAAAAAACTTTTAGAAAGAATAAGTTTGCAAAGTAAATTTCCTCAAGTGAGAGATAGAGCTAAATGTATACTTTTGAGTTATCAAAAATTATCGCGTAAACGAATTAACGTCGATATTTGGAGTTAATAAAAAAACTATATATAATTTGTTAACTAGGTGGGAATATCAACAAATAAAAGTAATCTACAATCAAAAAGGTAGGAGCAGAAAATATAAGTTAAATCAGGAGCAAAAGCAACAAGTAAAAGAATGGGTGAAATCCCAGCCAAAAAGCCTCAAAAATTTTTAACTTAAAATAGATAAAGAGTGGAAAATAAATCTAAGTAAGGAAAGGATAAAAAGAACCATAAAAAAGTTGGAGATGAAATGGAAAAGCTGACGAAAGCTACCTCAAAAAAGTGCTTGACAATTTTGGTCAAGAATATGTAATTAATTTTGTGTAGGTGCTTAATTATTAATTTTAATTATTAATTATTAATTATTAATTATTAAAGCATAATATCTAAATCTAAATTTTTGGAGTGTGTGAGGAAAAGATTCCCAATATTTTAGCTTCTCCCAATCATCCTAATACCAAATTTAAAAAAGATAATTAAAGTTAAATATTATGCAAAAGTATTTAAGACATTTAGCCTCCTAGATGATTCTTGAATTCTAGATTATTGCCTTGGTGGTTACAACCAAACAAGCACTTTCAGCAAAATTTTATTCAATTGTTATAGTTATCTTTTATTGGGTTTATCCTGTGCATAAGCTGTCCTAACACTATTGCTCTACCTCACCTAATTTTTGTGTTTGTTTTCCAATTTTGTGTCGTACTATTCTAATTCAATTGCCCGACTATAAGCAGCACTTGCTTCATCTATTTTTCCTTGTTTTGCTAAAGCATCTCCTAGATTTTTAAAAAATAAAGCTGAAGAGGGATTAAAATTTATTGCTTGCTGAAACACGGCGATCGCCTCTTCTATATTTCCCTGTTTTGTCAAAGCTTCCCCTAAATAGTTATAAGCTAAACTTGATTTTGAATTAATTTCAATAGTGCGACGATAACAGGATATAGCTTCTTCCCACTTTTCTTCTTTTGCCAAAGCTATACCTAATTGAAAATGAATTTCTGGATTATTTTTATCAGCCTCCAAAGCAAGTTTATATTCACGAATAGCCTCCTGAATATTACCTTGCTGTGCCAATATTTTCCCTAGATTAAAATGTATTTCTGGATTTTCTGGTTCAGTTATTAGAGAAATTTGATAAAAAATAATTGCTGAATTAACCTGATTTTTTTTAAATAAAAGATTAGCTAACCGCCGAGATATTTCAGGTTGATATGGTTGAAGTTTTAAAATTTTATGGTAATTACTTTCATCACCAGGAGCATACTCAATTGCTTTTCTATAGTTACTTAGTGCTTTAGATAAATTAGCTTGATGACGTTGTTTGAAAATATCCCCTAATTTTTCATATATTTCTGTCAAATTTGGTTGTAATTTTATGGCTTTTTGATAACAGGCGATCGCCTCATCCCACTGCTGTTGTTGAGCGTATAAATTACCAATCATATCGTGGATTTCTGGTAAATTCGGCTGAATTTTTAACGCCTGAGTATACCAACTAATGGCAGTTTCCAAATTACCTTGAATTTCCCAAGCATTTCCAATCGTCTGGTAAGCTAGAATAAACTCTGGTTTTGCCTCTATAATTTGATGACATAGAGCGATCGCT
>JASJEE010000127.1 GCA_030064835.1 Microcoleaceae cyanobacterium MO_207.B10
ATTGAAGTTTAGAGCAACCAATATCTAAAAGCTAGTAAAATTGTCACTTTATTCTAGAATGAAATAGCCCTGGGAGATGGGGGGAGAAAAGCCTCTAATTAAATACGTTGACTCTCCCGAAATATCCAGTTAAGGGAAATTACATAAATTGTCTCTAATTTCTACATTTTATGTTCAGAAAGATGTTGATAAAGCATAGCTTAAAATGGGATGCTTTAGACCAGAATTTTTTGGTAAATATATATGTATATGGCATCAACTTCAGTATTTCATATAGCAATTACTCATACTGATCAAGTACAAAATTTGTAGACTTTAGGTGGTAGGTGTTAGGTGGTAGGTGAACACAGGGCTATTTCATTCTCAAATTTTCCATTTTATATATTTACGAGAATACCTTATTGCCAGCTTTAGACAACGCATCTTTAACTATCTGTAAACCCAGTAAATTCATTGCCAAAATCTAGAATGAAATGACCCTGAGGTGAACATTATTTGTTTGGCGTAGCAATTCCTATACTGGTAAGGTATCCTCTTTCGTTGGTGTTAGGGAAAAATTGACATAGAATAGAAATTAAAGATAGGTGTATCTCATTAGTCTGGGAAACACTATATTAGACTAGCTGTAGTATTATTTTTCGTCTTTCATCTAAAAAAAAGCTACAAAAAATAGCTAGTTAATGAGACTATTAAAAATCTAATTTAGCCTCAAGCCTAAAATTTATTTATAACAAAGATTTAGAAAAATTGTATAACATAAATACCTCTAGATTAATATGTCAAAAATTACTTTATCCATAATATTTTTACTATCATTTATTTTAGCAATACAATATCCTCAAGCTCAGGCAATCCACCTAAACAATAACCATTTTGAACATAAAAACGTTAGTTGGAGTAGATTAGCTAAATCATCACAAATATCACAAATATCACAAATATCAGCAAATAACTTAGAAGTAGAAGCACAAAAACTGTTTGAAACAGGAGACTTTTCAGCAAGTATAGACTTATTAGAAACAACTATTAATACTTATGCAGAGCAAGGAGAAAATAATGGTCAGGCAAGAGCTTTAAGAAATTTAGGTTTAGTTTATCTCAAACTAGGGCAATGGCAAAAATCAGACGCTGCACTTACTAACAGCTTAAATATTATCCAACAAATATCAGATTCTCAAAAAAAAGCACAAATGCAAGGCAGTGTTCTAGAAGTAAAAGGTCAACTACAACTATCTATTGGTCAACCAGAAAATGCTTTAGATACCTGGAAGGAAGCCAGTAAAATATATGAAAAAATTGGCAATAATCTCGGATTTATCCGCAGTAATATTAATCAAACTCAAGCTTTACAAGCATTAGGTTTATATTCTCAAGCATTGAAAAAATTAACAGCAGCCACAGAAAATATTCAAGATCAGCCAGATACTATAGTTAAAGCAAAAGCATTACAAAGTTTAGGTGATGTATTTCGGGGAATCGGTGATTTAAAAAAATCTCAAGTAGCTTTAGAATCAAGTTTAAAAATAGCCGAAAAGTTGCAAAAAACAGAAGAAATTGGCATAATTTTAATTAGTTTAGGTAATACAGCTACAGTTTTAAATAACCTTGAAGCAGCAAATGAATTCTATCAACAAGCAATTGAGGCATCACCCTCAACAGAAATAAAAACTCAAGCAATGGTTAATCAGTTAAATTTATTTGTACAACAACAAAAAAATTTTGCTGCAATAGAACTAGTCACAAATATAGATAATTTACTAAATCAACTATCTACTTCTCAACCTGGTATTTATGCCAGAATAAATTTGGCTCAGAGTTTGATAAAAGCTAGAAAAACTATTTTAGAAAAACCGAACAAGAAACCATTAATTTCTTCAAAAAAAATTGCTGATTACTTAGTAGTAGCAATTCAACAGGCAAGAATTTTAGAAGACACAAGAGCCGAATCTTATGGTTTAGGAAGCTTAGGCACTTTATATGAACAAAATCAACAATGGACTGAGGCGAAAAATTTAACAGAAAAAGCTCTGATTTTGGCTCAAGGTATTAATGCTGCTGATATTATTTATCAGTGGGAATGGCAGTTAGGCAGAATTTTGAAAGTTCAAAATAATCAAGCTGGAGCTATAGCTGCTTATTCTAACGCAGTTCAAACTTTGCAGACTTTGCGTGGTGATATAGTTGCTATTAGTTCAGAATTAAAGTTTGATTTTCGAGATAGTGTAGAACCAATTTATCGAGAGTTAGTAGAGTTACTTTTACAACCACCTAATCCTGGTCAAGAGAATGTTATTAGTCAAGAAAATTTGAGAAAAGCACGACAAGTAATTGAAGCATTGCAATTAGCTGAACTTGATAACTTTTTTCGGAATGCTTGTTTAGATACTCAAGCGGTTGACATTGATCGGGTAGATAAAAATGCCGCTATTTTTTATACAATTATTTTGCGCGATCGCTTGGCAGTAATATTAGCTATACCAGATAAACCCCTAGTTTACTATACTACTAATATTTCTAAATCAGAAGTAGAGTCAACGGTTCAAACTCTCCTAGATGCTCTCACACTTCCGCAACAAAGAATTTTTCTAGAAAACTTTTTAGAGCCTTCTAAGCAAGTATATGACTGGCTTATTCGTCCTGTTGAAGACAAATTACAAGCTAGTGGTGTAGAAACTTTAGTCTTTATCACCGAAGGAAGTTTGCGGAATATTCCTTTACCCAGTCTCTATGATGGTCAGGAATATTTGGCTCAGAAGTATAGCACTGCGATTGCTCCTAGTTTACAATTAATAGATCCCAAACCATTAACTCGAACTGGGTTTAATGTGCTAAGTATGGGAATAACTGAAGCCCGTCAAGGTTTTCCACCACTTCCAAATGTCAGAAAAGAATTAGAGGGAATTCAACAAAAAGCTCCTAGTGAAGTCTTACTTAATGAGTCATTTACAGAAAACAAAGCAAACCTTGAAGTTGCTAACACTACATATCAGGTAGTTCACATGGCAACTCATGGTGAGTTTAGCTCTAATGTTGAAGACACTTTTATTTTGACCTGGGATGACAGAATTAATGTTGAAGAGTTGCGTAGTATTATTAAATCTGGTATCGAACAAACTAGCCCTGTGGAATTATTAGTCCTTAGTGCTTGTCGTACCGCAACTGGAGATAACAGAGCAACTTTGGGGTTAGCAGGAGTAGCGGTTAGAGCGGGAGCGCGGAGTACCATTGCTAGTTTGTGGTATGTAAGCGATGAAGCAACTGCTGTGTTGATGAGTAATTTATATGAACAGTTGAAAAAACCAGAAATTACAAAAGCAGAGGCTTTGCGTCGAGCGCAACAAGAGATTTTAAAAGCGGCTCAAACAGAAAATATTAATTCAGAATTTAGCCATCCCTATTTTTGGTCAACTTTTGTTTTGGTGGGAAATTGGTTATAAGTGAGTATACACAATTAAGTAGCCGTGCAAAATAAATTTCATAGTTGAGAGAGGGAACAGGGAAAAGGGAACAGGGAACAGGGAATAGTTAAATATTATTGATAATTTATGGATAAGATTAGAGATGTATCATAGAATTTGTAATTAATTTTGTGTAGGTGCTTAATGTGTAATTAATTTTGCATAGGCACTTATACAATTCGCCCCTACAACTAATAGAAATTACTATTATTATCATTTTTTACCCTTAAAAAATTCAATTTTCTCAACATAGATATCTGACTTAAACCATTTTAGTTGACCCAATTATTTGTAAAATTATTTTTTCAAAATGGTATTATTTTCCGAAAAATTCTAGTCTAAAATCTCCCCTTTTAAGCTATGCTTTATCAACATCTTTTTGAACATAAAACGTAGACATTAGAGAGAATTTATGTAATTGCCCTTAACTGGATATTTCGGGAGAGTCAAGGTATTTAATTAGAGGTTTTTCTCCCCCCATCTCCATCTCTCCACCCCTATCTCTCTATCAGAAAAGGGTTTTAGGAGTTCCCGATCAGAGATAGCCTTTTAAGGGGATAAAAAAAGAGAATATTTCAAATTTCAAGCATCCTTATTGCAGAGGTAGGTGATAACTGATAACTGATAACTGATAACTGATAACTGATATCAAAAACCAAAAGTCAAATCTATAAGTATGAGCTGACCATCAAAAGCATAAAAACTAACTTTGTGAATATTCTCTCCATTCACAGTTAGTTTAGCACTGGGGGGAATAACTCCATCGGAGTTAAGTAAATTGGAACTAGGCATTTCATCTTCAGCCAGTAGTTCTTCATTTTGATTATAAGCTGATAAAATGGTTCGACGGGAACTGGTGACAACCCCACTTACAAATTTGACTGGATACTTGAAGTTAATTTCTATTAAACCGCTCTTTGGTGCCCCCATTAAGACTTTGACACCAGGAGGAACTGCAAAAGCAGGATTAGAAGGTTCAATAGCAACTGCATTAGAGAAAGTAACTCCCCAATATTTAAACTGATTATCTACTAATTCAAAAGATTTTAATTCTGTCAGACCCAGACGAATACAACTGAGCATTGTTGAAGTGTTTATCAATTCTGATTCAGCCTGGTCATATTCAGGATAGGCGATAATAGTAGACTTATTATTTACACTAAAATTATTGCTTGGAGTATCAATTTTGTTAGTTCTGTCAAGCTGAAAAGTTTGTAGCATAGTTAGTCCTTAAGTATTATCTAAAAAATAAGCCAAAAGTGTAATAAAGTAGGGGGTCTTACCCCTCGCTTATATATTACTTATAGCTTATTCTTTTGATCTCCGCTTTAACCAGGAAAATTTTCGTTTTATTGAGGATTTATTTACAATTTTTGATAAATATTGATTTATGCTTTTATTGGAGTTACAAATAATAATAGTTTATTTATGCTTTTTTCCTTTTTATCAAGATATTTATATGCAATAAATATCTTGATAAAATGTAGCAATAAAAAATTGATATTCCCAAGATGAGAAAGCAAAAAATTAACCGAGTCTCTAACTAAAACAAAGCTATAAACTCGGTTTCTGGAATTTTGGCAGAAATTATAATTTCTACTTAAAAATCGAAATCACCATTTTGGCCAGACGTTCCATTCCGATCTGAATATCCTCATTAGAAGCCGTGAGACTAATCCGAATACACTGCTGTTTATGGGGCCACTCTTCCCGCAAACCAGGGAAAAAAGAACTGCCAGGCACCACAATAACCCCCACTTGCTTCAGCTTTTGGTAAAATTCCCAGTCAGTCATCGGCAAATCCCTTAACCACAACCAAGCAAAAATTGCCCCCTCAAAACGATGGAGAAACCAAGGCAAATCTTTTGGTAGAAACTTTTCTAAAGTAGACTCTAAAATAGAAAACTTATTTTGATAAAAAGGCCGAATCACTTGAGCCGAAATTTCCGCCAAAGCTCCCGAATTAATTGCATAAGTAGCGATCGCTTGCCCATAACGGCCAGAATGAATACACATATTAGTTTGAAAGGCTTGCAATACTTCAATTATCGGTTCATCCCCAATGGCAACGCCAATCCGCTCCCCAGGAAGGCCAGCCTTTGACAAACTCAAGCAATGGACAATATTATCCCCAAATACAGGTTCCATGTCCACAAAATTCAAACCTGGATAAGGAGGAGCATAAGCTGCATCTACAAATACTGGCACATCATAAACAGCAGCCTGATCGGCAATTTTCTTGACATCCTCAGCACTAATAACATTACCAGTAGGATTACAGGGGCGTGAGAAAATAACACAACCCGTATTTTCATCTATGACCAGTTGACTAAAGTCGGGACAATATTTGAAGCGATGAGCCTCAGCATCTATTTCCAGGGTGGGTTGGTAAGCGATAACTGCCTCTGGTACTAAACTTACCCCACCATAGCCCGTGTAGTCTGGACTCAAGGGTAGAACAATTTTTTTCAGATTATTTGTACTGTTATACCCACCAAAAGCATTAGCAGCATAAAAATAGATGGACTGAGAACCTGGGGTAATCAGAATATTGCGATCGCTCAAGTTCAACCCGTAGCGACGGTTAAAATCATTAACAACCGCATCAATAAACGGTTGATAACCTTGAGACGAACCATAACGGCCCACCACTTCCCCATAATCTGAACTTGTCAGTAACTTTGCTGTACAATCTCGCCACAACTTTTCCAGTTCTGGCAAAACTAAAGGATTACCTGAGCTGAAGTTGAGAAACTCCTGCCCTTGACCCGCTCTTAAGGTAGCAATAATATCTGCCATAATTGCCCGCACACCTGTGAGGCGGGACATAGTTGTACCAAATTCGCTTAGGGCAGGATTAATCATAGCATCTTCATTGAAATAGGTTGACATTTGGTTAATTTTAGCCAAGAATACAATCTTTATATGTTAGTCAAAAGTCAAATGTCAAATGTCAAAAGTAAATATTAATTTTCCCTAATATAATAAAACAGGTTAAAGATACAGCAGATTCGGTCGTAACACCTAACACCTTCTTCTATCTAATGGAATCTAAAAATATTTGGCAGGCAGACTTTTATCGCCGTCCTCTGAAAGCAGAAAATGGCCAACAAATCTGGGAATTATTAATTTGTGACCCCAGTCGTAGTTTAGAATTTATCGCAATGTGTCCTCAGTCAGAAGTTAAGACTAACTGGCTAGTTGAACAATTGCAAAAGGTGGGGCCAAACCAGGATTTACCAGATGTTATCCAAGTCTTTCGACCTCAGTCTTTAGGTTTAATGGAAAGTGCAGCCGAAATATTGGGGGTAAAAGTTGATCCCAACAGACGCACTCAGGCTTTAAAACAATGGTTAATGGAGAGGGCGCAACAATATCTACAAATGGAAACATATACGGGTGAATCTTATCAACCTTTAGCATTAGATTCTCCTCCACCTGTACCATTATCAGAAAATCTTTGGGGCGATCGCTGGCGATTTGCCACACTACCTGCTGGTAATATTAAAGATATAATTGAGCGCCCAATACCAATTTTGGCAGCACCAAAATATTTGTTACCGATAAATTTAGGACTCTCTTCAACACTACCTATACCAGGAGTTGTGATTGATGGTGGTCGTCAGTCGATGAGATTAGCACAATGGTTAGAAGCAGCGCAACCGTATGTTTTAAAATATATTCCTGGCGATCCCGATGGCTTAATACTGGAAAGTGGGTTAGTAGATAGGTGGGTGGTTGCTACTTTTGTAGATCGGGAGGTTTCATCAGCAGCTCAAGCTTATCAGCAACGTCAACAGTTAACTCAAGGATTACACTTTTTGTTAGTTCAACCTGATGATTCAGGTATGACTTATAGTGGTTTTTGGCTATTAAAAGAGGATTAATATTTGAGAAAAGTAACGTTGAGAAACATAATTATTATCAATAGATTCTTATAGCTTTTCTCAAACTCGTGAGGTAAAGTTATTTTTTTACCTGTTTATTCCCTGTTCCCTGTTCCCTGTTCCCTGTTCCCTGTTCCCTGTTCCCTGTTCCCTCAAACAAACGAATGAGTGAACCTCACCCATATGATAATTAGCTATATCTTATTCAGTAATCATAATCCTACCAGCGTTTAATTCTTCATAAACTCGCTTAATTTGTTCTTGTTCTGTGACTGTTAAAGAACGAGGTGAAAATAATGCTAATCTTAAAAATTTTCGTTCCCATGCCGAAATCTTGCCAATTGCTAAAATATTTTCTACGACAGTTTCTATGGAAATTTTAATAGATTCAATTTGACAATAGGTCATTTTTGATCAACTCCAGACTCAAGAAAAAATTGAGGAAAAGATTAAATTTTAGGTGAGACAAACTTCCCCAAACATTTTGAAATCAATCCTGTATGAGGAAACAATAATCGGGACAAAATCAATCAATCAATACTAGGTATATTACTAGGTTATGCGAGAAATCAGGATAGTTTGATGAAGATTTAGTAAAGATTCCGGATAATTACTGAGATGATGTGAATTCATAAATACTTTATTTTGTTAGTGATCGTAATCACTAAAAGAAGTGATAACTTAAAATGCTGTGACTATATATCAGCTAAAATACTTGAGTAATCTACATATCAGGTCACAAAGCATGACTCAAGTAAAGATTGGAATCATAGGTGGTAGTGGTCTTTATAAAATGGAAGCCCTCAAAGATGTAGAGGAAGTGCGAGTTGATACCCCTTTTGGCTCTCCCTCTGACGCTTTCATTGTGGGTACTTTAGAGGGGACAAAAGTTGCTTTTCTTTCTAGACATGATCGAAATCATACTTTGTTGCCATCTGAATTACCATTTCGCGCCAACATCTATGGTATGAAAAGTCTCGGTGTGGAATATTTGATATCTGCTTCTGCAGTGGGTTCTCTCAAGGAGGAGGTTAAACCTTTAGACTTAGTGGTGGTAGATCAGTTTATCGATCGCACGAAGAACCGCATATCTACATTTTTTGGTAAAGGAATAGTTGCTCACATTACTTTTGGCGATCCCATTTGTCCACAACTAGCAAAAGTGCTAGCAGATGCTGCCGAAAGTTTGAATTTATTAGATGTAAATGTACATCGTAGTGGTACTTATTTATGTATGGAGGGGCCTGCTTTCTCAACCAAAGCAGAGTCTAATTTATATCGTAGTTGGGGCGCAACAGTTATTGGGATGACAAATTTACCGGAGGCAAAGTTAGCAAAGGAAGCAGAAATTGCTTATGCAACTTTAGCGTTATCGACAGATTATGATTGCTGGCATGAAGAACACGATCATGTTACGGTGGAAATGGTAATTGATAATTTGCAAAGGAATGCAGTTAATGCTCAAAAGGTGATTCAGGAAACGGTACGAAGATTAAGTGAAAATATGTTTGTTTCTAAATCACATTCTGCCTTAAAAAATGCAATTTTAACTCCTTTGGATAAAGTTCCTGCTACAACTAAGGAGAATTTGGAATTATTATTGCAGAAGTATATGTAGGTTAGTTGCAACTTGGTTGAATAATATCAAATTCGGTAGCATTGGTATAGTTAGCGATGAGTAAGTAGGAGCAAATATTTGGTAATTAGAAAGATTTTCGGGTCTTAGCTATCTGAGATTTTTTTATACTGAATTACAGCGGTTTTCCTGCACGGTAGATCACAGTAGGGACGTTCCATGGAACGTCCCTACAAGGTTTTGGTTATGACGATGTGGTTGATCAAGAGCGAAAAGCGCTGTCAACGGATTTGATATAAAACTAAAACTTCATACCGTTTCACGGAAGTTTGTGACATCTTTAAAGTGAATTGGTATTAGCCATTCCTATCGACTCTTGCAAAACAAAAGGCAAAAGCAAGAAAACTTAACTTTTGCCTAAAATCTTATCTTAGTGATATGCTTTGATCAAACAATAAATAGTAAGTTAAACTCTCTTAAAGAGTCTAAAGACTGGAAAGCTTACTGAGAATTCTGTTTGCGTTTATGGCTGGCAATACGCATTGCTCCATGATCGACAGGACCCCCAGCAATAGGAATAACCTGATATTGCCGCTCCTCCTCCAAACCTTTCAGCTCAGTATAATCAACCCAGTGAATGCAATTCACAGGACAAGTATCGATCGCCTCTTGAATCAACTCCTCAGAGTCACCATCTTGCTGAAAAACACGCGATCGCCCATGATCTGGCTCCATATAAAAAGTATTACGAGCAATATGGGCACAATGCTTACAACCGATACAGGTGATTTCATCAACATAAACACCCTTCTGTCGCAGCATTCCACCAAGTTCTGGTTCAAAACCAGAACGCTCTGGTGAATCACGCAACAGCCCACCCAGTTCCGGCTCTAAACCAGAACGTTCTGTGGTAATATCTGGGGAAGATGGAGAAAAATCTAACATGAGACCTCTTGCAAAAATCAACAATTATTAGTCACTAGCATCATCATTTACTCAAAAAGATGAAACCTGGTTTTATTTTGCAATCAGCCGTTAAGCGCTCCAACGTTGTACAACTAGACGGATAGAACCATCCCGATTTTTTTGCTGTTCAGTAACTTGAAATCCTTGTTTAGCAGATTCACCGACCACAGTATGATAAGCATAACGCTGAGTTACCATATTTATAAAGCGATCTACAGACCAAGCTTGTTGCCAAAATTGTAAGTCAGCTACTAACTCATATTCATTACCATTCCAAGAAAACCCTAAGTCATAACCATTATTCTGTTCCACCACTACTTCAGCAGTGCGAGTTTGACCGCGATAACCCCGAACTTCTCTAGGACCAGATTTCCAATCAATATCTAAATCTGTGAGAGCAGACTGCAAGGATTTGAGATTACGAATTTGGGTTTTGATTTGACTAAAGTGTGACATAGTTATTTTAAGAGAAATAAACGGAACTCAACAACAAAAAAAGAGTTTTACCAATTGCTAAAAGAAGACACCTGCGTTGTCGCAGTATCAGATTGATGCTGCTGTTGGGCAAAATATTCAGAAGTTGACTCTTGAGTTAGCACAATTCCTAACTCTGCCTCGATCGCAGCAGTTATTTCTGTACAGGATGTACCGACAATACCAGTAACTTTTTCCTGTACTCTGCCATCTGGATAGATGACAAACTCCAAAGTTTCCATGTTCATAGCTAACCGCCGAACAGTTATGGGACTATAGACCAACATCAAAATATTTGAATTATGATGTCTGCTGAAGTAGCTTCTTTCTATTCAAAGGACTTGAGCTAAATATCAATCAATTTTCACTGATTGATACATAACGAGTCATTACTTAACAAAAGTTATTATACTATGAAGCAATACATCAGTTATTTGTTAAGTTTGGCGTATATTGTTGAAACCGTCAAGATATTATGTAATTCTTGATCAGAGAATTTATATGCTTCAAAGTCAAAAGTCGAATTTCAAAAGTCAAATTGTTTATATTTGTCTGAAAAGCTTAAGTGACTAGGAATTTAAACAACGAATTTTCTAGATATACTCCCACACACAATTATTTATGAAATTATTTGTGGATAATTAGCATCATCGTTATGTCTATAAATTTTCTCAACTCTAAAAAAAAAGCTTAATTGGTACTCCTAGAACCCACAACCATTAACAACATTTCACTATTAGGAAGCCAAAAGTATCAAATAATTCGGTAAATAACTGATATACCTGTCGGATAAAGGGCGCGGACATATCATATAGAAACCATTTGAGGTCTATTTAAAAAGAGAGAGGGGAGTCTGGGAAGTGTGGGATGGATATTTGGTCTTTATTTTTCAACCTCACCAATACTTGAATGGCTAAAATCCATTTGTTCGAGCGTGCCCATGCGATAATAAAAGTTTGTCCAATTTAATCAAAATCCATGAATACACCCCACATCAAAACTGCAACCAACCAACCCATTCATATAGGTGTTCTCGGTTTTGGCGGTTTAGGGCAAGCAGCAGCCAGGGTACTCGCACCTAAACAAGAAATGCTCTGCGTAGCTGCGGCCGACCAAAAAGGTTATGCCTATAACCGTCAAGGATTAAATGCTGACCAGTGCATGGCCACCTACAAGACTCATGGCTCTTTAGGCTATTTAGAATCTGGTGGTGTTTTGAGCCATAGTAGCATTGAAGAATTAATTGGAGTGGCCGATACTGTTGATGGCTATTTTTTGGCCCTCCCCAATCTCCCCAATACCTTTATGGCAAATGTCGCCAAACAGTTTATCGCTAAAGGTTGGCGGGGAGTATTAGTTGATGCCATCAAACGCACCAGTGCCGTAGAACAACTATTTGGTCTCAAGGATGAACTACAAGCTGCTGGTATTACATATATGACAGGTTGTGGTGCAACTCCTGGGTTACTTACCGCAGCAGCAGCTTTAGCTGCTCAGAGTTATGCTGAAATTCATACTGTTAAGATTACTTTTGGTGTGGGAATTGCCAATTGGGAAGCTTACCGGGCCACGATCAGAGAAGATATTGGCCATTTACCAGAATATAATGTCGAACAAGCCAAGGCCATGACCGATGCTGAGGTTGAGGCTCTTTTGGAGAAGACAAATGGCTTGTTAAAGCTGGAAAATATGGAACACGCTGACGATATTATGTTGGAGTTGGCCGGAATATGCGATCGCGATCGGGTGACAGTGGGGGGTATTGTTGATACTCGCAACGCTAAAAAGCCATTGAGTACAAATGTTCAAGTTACAGGTCGTACTTTTGAAGGTAAAATATCTACTCACACTTTCACTTTAGGAGATGAAACTAGCATGGCAGCTAATGTTTGTGGTCCTGCTTTTGGTTATCTTAAAGCTGGAGTTGAGCTACATCGAAAGGGTATTTATGGTTTGTTTACTGCTGCTGAAATTATGCCTAAGTTTGTGCGGTAGTTAAGCTGATCAAGAATGGGGAAAATATCTAATTTTTTGATAAAAATTCCCCATTTATTTGTTGCTTAATTTTCGATAAAGACTAATATAGCGCTAGACATAAGTCATAAGTTATAAAGCCAGAGATTAGTTCTGAGTGAGTTTGATAATTTAGTAATTTTAGTACCCTTTTCTGCTACTACTAGAACAGGGCTATTTCATTCTAGAATAAAGTGACAATTTTACTAGCTTTTAGATATTGGTTGCTCTAAACTTCAATCCTTGAAAAGGCATATTTTCGTGGTTTGCACAAAAAGTCAGAAATTAGAACTAAATAGCCCTGCTACTAGAATACTGATTTGATAAATGTTGGCTACAAATAACTAGGGTGTTTATCAAGAGTCAAAATTCAGGATTTATCAAGATAAAATTTTCTACGATAGTCGAAAAAAGGGATTGAATTTTAACTACTTTATTTTGAACTAAAAACAAAACAGATTAGCTATAGCACTACGGATTATGGTGTTTGACATTTTTATAATAGGAATAAGAGAATCAAGTCATCAGCGATCGCCAAGACTATGCCAGCACCTTATAGCTATGATTTACGTCGAAAAACAGTTGAAGCCATAAACAGAGGACATAAAAAAGTCAATGTCTCTCGTTTATTTAAAATTAGTCGTAATACTTTGGATATATGGCTAAAAAGAGAAAAAGAAACAGGAGATTTCCAGACGCTCACTAATAAACAAGGAAGACATAGTAAAATTGAATATGAAGAAAAGTTTAAGAGCTTTGTCAAGGAAAATCAGGATAAAACTCAAACGAAAATGGCTGAATTATCGGGGAATAATATCACTCAGCAAAATATCAGTTATACCTGTCAAAAACTAGGAATAACCAGAAAAAAAAACTTACGGATACGAGGAAAGAAATGAAACAGAACGAGAAGCTTTCAGGGAAAAACTCTCAAAAATTGAGGATAAAAGAAGAGTTTATGTAGATGAAGCGGGATTTGATAATAGAGATGACTATCCTTATGGTTATAGTCCGCGCTTGAGAAAGATGCTACGCTCTAAAATGTGGAAAAAAAAGAGAAAGAGCTAGTTGGAGAGCGTGCTTTAAAAGATGAGAAAGTCTTTGGTCCTTTAACCTTTGAAGGTTGTTGTAATCGAGATTTATTTGAAGTCTGGTTATCTCAAAGTTTGATTCCTCAATTGGAACCAGGAGATATTATTATTGTTGATAATGCTACTTTTCATAAAGGGGAAAGTATCAGAGAACTTGTTGAAGATGCTGGATGTGAAATCTGGTATTTACCTGCTTATTCCCCTGATTTAAACAAGATTAAAAACTGGTGGTCAGTTTGAAAAACTTGGATGAAACAAATGTTACCTAAGTTGAAGACAGTCCGAGAATGTGTAGATGCAGCCTGACAAAACTGTCCTAACGTTTTTGCGTAGTGCTATATATTCCCTATTTTTCTCTCTCAAACACGAACCAGCAACACTTGAAATTTTATCCTAGAACTTTCCTCCGAACCTAAATAGTATTATAAAATTTTATGGTAGAGGTTTGGTTACCAAACCTCTACAGTTTTGTTTCATAAGTTATTGCACAAACAAGATAATTATGCTTAAATTTTGCTCAGTTATAGATCTAATAGCTGTGGTCTATATTAATGAAAACCGCTATAAAACTAGTATTTAGATACAATATTTTAACTAACGTAAAATTTGCTGAATCATCCTTTCTGCCTGAGAACCATAACCACCACCAAATATATTAAAATGATTCAAAATATGATACAGATTATAAAGAGTTTTCCGTTGTTTATAGCCATCATCTAAAGGCCAAGCTTCATTATAACCACGATAAAAAGCACTGGGAAAACTACCAAATAATTCCGTCATCGCAATATCAACTTCCCGATCGCCCCAATAAGTTGCCGGGTCGAAAATCACTGGCTCCCCATCGGTAGTCACGGAAGCATTTCCTCCCCACAAGTCACCATGAACTAATGACGCTTGAGGTTGATGACCTGCTAATAATTCTGGGATGATTTTTAGTAGGCGATCGCCCTGACTAAAGCTACCACCGCGACGCTTTGCCAACTTGAGCTGATAACCAATGCGGTTTTCTGCCCAAAATTCTCCCCAGTTTCCTACCCAAGTATTAATCTGGGGTGTGGAACCGATGGTATTGTTTATATCCCAACCAAATTCATTTTTACCCTGATAGTGATGTAAAGCTGCTAAGTTACGCCCCATCTGTTCCCAAGATTTATCGTTACCACGACCTCCTAAGTCTAACCATTCCAAGACAATGTAGGAATTATTTCCTTCGATGCCACTGCAAATTGATTTTGGGACGAGAATAGTCTGGGTTTCTGACATTTGTTTTAACCCTAATGCTTCGGCTTCAAACATTGCTACTTGGGAAGCTTGATTCAGTTTGACGAAGTAGTTGCGAGTGCCATCGGTCAGTTTATAACCACTGTTAATGCAACCTCCAGCAACTGAAGAATGGTTGCTAACTTCAAATTTTTCTCCGGTTACTTGGGTGATATGTTCGGCAATTTTTTTCCACATACGGATATAGTCCTATATTCAATAGTATTTTTTTAAAAACTGAAACAATCTTTATTGTGACATACGCAATAGTAAAGACTCAAGTCCTGACCTCAAGTGAACTAGAAGCAATTTGTATTTGCCACAGCTAGAAAATGTGATTCTCTAGTAGTTATTAATTTTTGTCTTTTTAAAAATGGAAAAAACTCTATTGTGACATACGCAATAGTAGAGGCTCAAC
>JASJEE010000128.1 GCA_030064835.1 Microcoleaceae cyanobacterium MO_207.B10
AGCGATGATTGCAACAGTTAATCAATTAGGTGGTGATGCAGGTTTAGTATTGGCAATTCAACTTACTCGAATGTTAACTATTATTTTAGTTGTTCCTGGGTTAACAAATTTTATGGCTAAGAGAATGAAAGGTAGTGATATTCAACAGGGAGTAGGGAGTAGGGAGTAGGGAGTAGGGAGTAGGGAATGTCATTTAGCCTCCTGTGGAGGAGCTACGCTATCAGTTATCAGTTTAGATTTGAAACGTCTCAGTTGAGGTTGAAAGTGAGAACTTTGAGGTTGAGAACGTCTCAGTGGAGTTTTGAAACCCCTAAAATCTTACTTTTAACTTTTAACTTGAGGTTATCGCAACTACTAAACCCTAAAAGTAATAAATTATAGATACCAACTGGGTTCTATATTTTTCGAGCAAAGTTTGATAGAGGATGATAATATAAAATTCTCTGCATTGATATACTTGCCAAAAACCCTGCAATAAAGTTTACCAGAAAATTGTTTTTTTTAACTATATGTTATAGTTTTTTTACAGATATTATCAGCTACTTTTGTAAAATTTCCAATTATGTCAAAATAAAAATATTGCTGAATTATTGGCGAGAAAAAATGTCAGAAACTTTAGATTTCGATTTAGTTGTTAAAAATGTACGGGTGGTGCGCCCAAATCATAATTCTATCGATCGCCTCGACTTAGGAATTAAAAATGGCAAATTTACTCACATTGCTCCAGAAATTAACGCAGAATTAGGTAAAGAGGTATTTGATGCCAAAGAATTATTAGGTTTTCCTGGGTTAGTAGACTCCCATCAACATATTGGTATTTATCAACCTTTACCTCAAGATGCGATGACAGAAACAAAAGCTGCTGCTATGGGTGGGGTGACAACAGGTTTAACTTATATTCGTACCGGGCAATATTATCTTAACCGAGGTGGTGCTTACAAAGATTTTTTTCCTGAAGCATTAAAGCTTTCAGAAGGTAATTTTTATGTAGACTACGGCTACCATCTCGCCCCCATTAGCAGCAGTCATATTGATGAATTACAATTTTTATTTGAGGAATATGGGGTGCCATCATTCAAAATATTTATGTTTTATGGTGGCTATGGTTTGCACGGAATGTCAGACCAACAAAACCTATTTTTGATGATTAACAAGTCAGAAAGATATGATTTTGCTCATTTTGAATTTATCATGCGGGGGTTAACTAAATTACGGGAAACTCACCCAGAAATGCAGGATTATATTAGTTTAAGTTTACATTGTGAAATTGCTGAGATTCTCAATGCTTATACTAAAATCGTCCAAAATGATAATTCTCTCACTGGTCTCAAAGCTTATAGTGCCGCTCGCCCTCCCCATTCGGAAGCACTAGCAATTGTAATTGCTTCCTATTTAGCTTATGAAACCAATTGTGTCAATATTAATTTATTACATCTGAGTTCCCAAAAAGCAGTAGAAGCAGCGTTAATGATGCAAACAACATTTCCTCATATCAACTTTCGCCGTGAGGTAACAGTCGGACATTTATTATTAGATGTGGATGCACCTACAGGTAAATGGGCGAAAGTAAATCCACCAATTCGTTCCCGTGAAGATGTAGAATATTTATGGCAAGCAGTATTAAACCGAAAAATTGACTGGATAGTTAGCGATCATGCTTGTTGTTCGGCGGAGAAAAAAGCTAGCAGTCAAGACCCAGAGAATATTTGGTTAGCAAAATCAGGTTTTGGCGGTACGGAATATTTATTATCTGGCGTTTTTAGCGAAGGCAAAAAAAGAGGGATGTCTGAAAATCATATCGCTGAGTTGTTGTCATGGAACCCCGCACAACGTTATGGTTTGTTAGAAAAAGGCGATATTGCTGTAGGATATGATGCAGACTTGGTACTTTTTGACCCCAATGAAACTTTTGTTGTCCGTGCGAGTGAGTCAGAGTCGCAACAGGGTTATACACCATTTGAAGGAATGGAGTTGACTGGAAAAGTGAAAAGTACGTTTTTGCGGGGAAACTTGATTTTTGATAACGGAGCAGTTTTAGGGTCGCCCCAAGGAAAATATTTGTCACGACCTTATGGGAAAAAAGTTGACAGTTAATAGGAAGGAAAGTAGGGTGCTGTTAGCGATAGCGTAACGCACCATTTTTGATATTGCTGGTGCCTGACGCTCCACTTCTTTCCACTTTCCATGTTGCGAGCAAAACGCACCCTACTGGACCGACACAGCTAAAATGGTGCGTTACGACGGATTGTTGAATCCTTTTCATAATCTGAATTTAAGCCGTCTAACACACCCTACAATTTTGCTACTGGACTGACATTGACTTGATTAAATTCAGTCAGGAATTACTTCTAAATTCTAAATTGTGCTTAGTACAATATTAGCTCAAATATTTATCCAATACCTGATGAAAGTGACGGATGCGAGATTCTTGATAGTTACTCAGAGTAATACCTGGTTTTGCAGATGCCTTTAAGCCTTTTTGCAGTCGCAGTAAGTTGGAAGCATCTTCATCTAGCACTAGCCCTAATCCTCCTAATTCTGGTGCATCACTCCAGTTTTGCTCAGGTGTCAGCCAATGAGTCTTAGCTGCTGGTGGTGTCATTCCAGGTGGCAGTGGTTGTAGGATTAACACATCCATAATACAAACATCAGGATTTGCACCATAAGGTCTATAGAGAAACTGGAGCGGTTGACCGACACCAGGAAATGTCATAAAGTTAGGGAAAATAAAATAAGAAATTCCATCCAGCATCTCCGTATCAGAAACAGCAGAGCAATCAACCCTAAGACGCTGATTTACAACTTGCCGAGTCACCTCTGCTGCATAAGCACGGGGGACCATTTCTTCAGGTATTTGTACTTTTGCTGGGCTAATTCCCTGATATTCAATCGCAGCCTTGGCAGGGGCTTGTGGATCGCGTGGGATACCCAGGTGGGGGCTTTGCACAGCAAATGGAAGAATCATACGATTGTGACGACCATAAATGTCGTACTGGGAATTAGCATCTCCTAGGAATTTAAGACCCTCTGGATGTGTAGCGATGACATGGTAAGCCTCTAAATTTGCTCCAAGGGCAACTTTCCAGTTAGCAGGCATCACTTTGGCAACATGAACTGCTGTAAATCTTTCCTGTAAAGCAAACTGTTGGAAATGTTCGGGTAGATTTTCTAAGTAACTCTCCAGAGACTCACAGTCTGGGTCAAAATTAATAAAGACAAAACCCTGCCATGTTGCTACCTTAATTTCAGGCAACCGGAAAGCTTCATCCTCTACTTGTTCAAAATCCCACCGACAAGGAATATGAGCTAGGGTACCATCTAGTTTCCATGTCCAACCATGAAAGGGACATTGTAGAGCTAAAGTGTGTCCCTCGTTAACACATAACTGGGTGCCACGGTGCAAACAAGAGTTGTAGAATGCCTGAATTTTATCAGCTTTACTCCGAACAACAATCACCGACAGGTCGGCTATATCATATACCACATAATCGCCAACATTGGGGATATTTTCTTCTCGACAAGCCCACTGCCAGACTTTTTTCCACAACTTTTCGACTTCTAAGTTATGATATTCTGGGGAAAAGAATATTTCTCTGGGGATATCGGCAGTTCCCAGATTTTTGATAGATTCTTGTTTGAGTACAGGCGGCACAGCTCGGGTATCGGTTTGCAATATTTCCTGCACTGTTTCCATTTCATCTCTGGTGAAATTTTTAGTAGTCATTTGATTATTGATTAAGATAGATTGCCAGTATATCTTATATCATAAATAAAGGTACAATTTATCGGCTTTTTGAGCGATCGCCTTTAACCTAGAGCAAAACTACGAACAAACAAGCCATCTTGTAGGGTGCGTTAATGAAATGTAACGCACCACCTATCTTAAAATTCGGTGCGTTACGCTTTCCTGCGGAATGCTGCGCAAACGCTAACACACCCTACAAGACTGTTTCACCTAAAACTGTGCATTAGATTTGTCGTTGCGAACGACAGCCATATCGTAGGGTGCGTTAATGAAATGTAACGCACCGCCTATCTCAAATATTTCAATGGTTCGGTGCGTTACGCTGCGCTAACACACCCTACTGGACTACAAACAAGACCGCAAAAATTTACGGAAACTCCAATGATACAAACTATAACAAATTTCTCCCCCAATTTCTTGCCAATGTAAAAATTCCAGCCAATTTTCTAACACTTCCTCCACATCATATTCATCCACATCTATGAATTGAGATATCGCCTCCACAGAAACTGTTTCTTCTTGCTCGACTAACACTCTCAGCACTCCCAACTCAATTTCTGACAAACCGTCACCAACCATTTTTTGCCACAAACTCTGGTAATATTTCTCTAAACCTGCCGTAGGGACGTTCCATGGAACGTCCCTACCTGCTTTCCGATCCCCCCCTTCCCAAGGGGGGCTAGGGGGGATTCCACCCAAAACCTGACTCAAATATATAAAATTATTCCCACTCTCAGCCACCAACTCTTGACAAAATTGCGTTTCACTGATACCGTTTTCAAACAACCACGATTTAATATTTGCTCCCACTCCCGGAATAGCCAAATAATGCTCAATGTATGCTCGTGCATCTGCCTGGTTTTGTTCTGGATATTCTTCTAAATTCAGTGTTTCCGCTGGAGTTTCAATTAATAAACCAGATTTTGCTCTCAAAAATGGTCTGCGGGCGAGGAGAAAATAGACTTGTTTCGGCAAATATCTCGGCAGGTAGAATATATTCGAGTCTCGCGGTTGACTTTGGCGATCGAGGTTGTCGCATCCATCCACAACTACGATTAATTTTTGGTCTGCTGTGAGGTTGTCGCTAATTTTCTGCAGTAATAGAGATAGATACCAACTACCTTCGGTAACGTTGTCAGGAAGGGTGGGGTTTTCGTTGTCTATTTTTTGGATGAGTTGGGTGCATAAGGTGATGAGAAATTCGTTAGCGCGGTTTTTGCCCTCAACTTCCGCAGTGTAATAAATTGTTTGCGGGTTTTGGATGGTGTAGTTGGCGAGGATGGCACTTTTACCGCTACCGGGGGAACCGATGAGAGTGAAGTAACCGTGGTTGTTGTTTTGGAGGAAGTTGTTGATGGTGGTGGAGATCAGGGGGCGATCGACATAATTCTCGGTTTTTTGTCGAATGTATTGTTGAAATATTTTTGGGTAGAGGGTGGTTGGAGTTAGAAGTTGAGGTTGGTTGTTCATGGTTATTTCTCCATTCCTTCAAGGCGGAGGAAATGTAAGTTTCCTGATTCTCCCCCTGCTACAATACTCCTCCCATTTGAGGCAACAGCACAGCAGAGTAACGAACTGTCTGCAGTAAAAGTAGCAATTTCAGCCCTTGTTTTCAGACTCCAGACTTTGATAGTATGGTCAGATGAACCGGAAATCAATTGTTTGCCATCAGGGATGACTGCTACAGTTCTTACCCAGTCGCTATGACCTTTGAGGGTATAAATTTCGGCTCCAGTTTTGATACTCCAAACTTTGATAGTATTGTCAGATGAGCCAGAAACCACTTGCTTACCATCAGGGGTGACTGCTACTGCTCTTACCCAGTCACTATGACCTGGGAGGGTATGAATTTCAGTCCCTGTTTCCAAACTCCAGACTTTGATGGTTTTGTCATAGGAACCAGAAACCACTTTTTTGCCATCAGGGGTGACTGCTACAGCTCTTACCCAATCACTATGACCTTTGAGGGTATAAATTTCTTTACCAGTTTCAATGCTCCAGACTTTGATGGTTTTGTCAAATGAACCGGAAATCACTTGTTTACTATCAGGGGTAACGGCTACAGCTCTTACTTTGTCACTATGACCTTTGAGGGTATAAACTTCAGCCCCTGTTTCCAAACTCCAGACTTTGATGGTTTTGTCCCATGAACCGGAAATCACTTGTTTACTATCAGGGGTAACGGCTACAGCTCTTACGGACTCGCTATGACCTTTAAGAGTATAAGTTTCAGCTCCAGTTTTCAGACTCCAGACTTTGATGGTTTTGTCCCATGAACCAGAAATCACCTGTTTACCATCAGGGGTGACTGCTACAGCTCTTACCGAGTCACCATGACCTGTAAGGGTATAAATTTCAGCCCCTGTTTCCAAACTCCAGACTTTGATGATTTTATCAAATGAACCGGAAATCACTTGCTTGCCATCAGGGGTAACTGCTACAGCATATACCCGGCTACTATGACTTGTGAGGTTGTAAACTTCAGCCCCAGTTTCCAGACTCCATACTTTGATAGTGTTGTCAGATGAACCAGAAATCACTTGTTTGCCATCAGGAGTGATGGCTACAGCTCTTACCCAGTCGCTATGGCCTTTGAGAGTATGAGTTTCTGTCCCAGTTTCCAGACTCCATACTTTGATGGTATTGTCAGATGAACCGGAAATCACTTGTTTGCCATCAGGAGTGATGGCTACAGTTCTTACCCAGTCTCTATGACCTTTGAAGGTATAAATTTCAGCCCCTGTTTCCAAACTCCATACTTTGATGGTTTTATCATATGAACTGGAAATCACTTGTTTGCCATCAGGGGTGACGGCTAAAGCTCTTACCCAATCGCTATGGCCTTTGAAAGTATCAATTTCTGTCCCAGTTTCTAGACTCCAGACTTTGATTGTTTTGTCAAATGAACCAGAAACCACTTGCTTGCCGTCAGGAGTGACTGCTACAGCTCTTACTGGTTCACTATGACCTTTGAGGGTATAAATTTCAGCCCCTGTTTCCAGACTCCAGACTTTGATTGTTTTGTCAAATGAACCGGAAATTAATTGTTTGCCATCAGGGGTAACTGCTACAGTTCTTACACAGTCGCTATGACCTTTAAGGGTATAAATTTCACCCCCAGTTTTAATGCTCCAAATTTTGATTGTTTTGTCAGATGAACTGGAAACCACTTGCTTGCCATCAGGGGTAACTGCTATAGCTCTTACTGAGTCGCTATGACCTTTAAGAGTACGGACTAACGGCCCACCAGGAGTAGTTAAGCTCGTTGTCAAGGGTCGCAACCAAATATTTTGTTTATTCTGTTTTGCTTCTAACAATAATTCCTGAATTTCTAGTTCTGGAAAATGCTGTATCCGCCCCCATAGTTGTTCCGGTAGTTGCTCCCCATCCTTTTCCAAAATATGCGCTGATAGTCGCAACGCTGCTTGAATTAATTTTAAAGTTTTAACTTTCTCATTGTCATCCTCAACCAGATCGTAATCTTCAATTAACGCCTGCACCCCAAAATCAGGATGTTGCACCTTTGCTGCCAGGAAATCAAAATTAGTCAGGAGTTTGTAATACTTCTCTAATTCACCTGACTTTACTAGGATATGTATATTCCCAAGAAAACTACGCTTCTTAGCAGGCGTTCGTGATGCCAAAATTTCAGCAATTTTTCCCACACTATTACTCCTTTCTAAATATCTGAATAATCACTCGCCATCCGTGTATTCACTTCCTCAAACAACTTCCGGGTACCATCCAACTTCCTTTTCCCCTTGAGAAAATCAAGAAAACTCGCATGATAGATGCTGTAGCAAACTTCTCCCTCAACTTCCTGCTTACTCAAAAATTCCACCCACTCTTTCAGAACATCTTCCACATCAGACTCATCCTGTTGCGCAAACTCAGCAATTATTTCCAAACTAGGCAATGTCTGACTTTCCACCAAAATAAACAAAACAATAACCTTATCCTTCTGCGGTTTATCCTCCATTCCCATCCGCACCCAATGTTGTTGATAATAATCTTGCAAACCATCAGGCAATTTCTGCAAACTCAAATCTGAATAAAAACCCTTAGCAATATCCGGTAACACATAACGCAGATACATGAAATTATTTTCACTCTTGTCTGCTACCTGCTCAATAAAATTTTCCTTTTTAATATCCCGCTCCTGCACCCACTTTTGCAACTTAACCCCATAGTCTGGGTCATCATTCAACATAAAACCGATATATTCTTTCACATCATTCCGACTCAAACCCCGATATTGACTCGCCCTCAAATCTAATTCTGTCATCCCCACCCCTGGAGAAACACTCAAACGTTTATTCTCACGTTCATAAGGTCGTCTAGTCAAGAAAAAATAAACCCCATCCGGCAGCGTTGTCGGAAAATCAAGAATATTACCCCCTCCAGTTTGCTCCACCTCATCCAAAGCATCAACCACAATAACCAACTTTTGCCCCCCAAGATTTTCACTAACCTTTTGCAGCAAAGCAGACAAATTCACCTTATCCGTATTTCCCAACTCGTAGCGTCTAGTTAATTGTTTGCGGATACTTTCCAGAAAAAGTTCAGGTCTATTACGACCATCAGCACGAATATTAAAATGACAGGGAAACTTATGCTCATAAACATATTTAGCAGCAATAGCACTTTTCCCCATCCCCGCATCCCCAACCACAGTAAAATAACCATTAGAATTTTTATTGAGAAAATTCCCAAATTCCTTAAACACAAATTCCCGACCACAAAAACCCTTAATTTTTTCCATAATTAAAGACTTAAATTCTGCCGGATATTCGTCAAAATTCCAATCTGGATAAGGCTTAAATTCTGGAGATTTAGTCCGCTTCGCCACACCAATAAAAACTCGACCAAACTCTTCTAATTCTGACCGAACATCAATCTGGGATTTTTTTATTTCATCCCCCAAAGTATTCCAGTCTTTCAATTCCCAGTTCAGAAATTTATCCACTTCATTGAAGAAACTAATAGGAGAATTAGTAGAATAGGCACTCCAAAAAGCATTTTTTATTTCTTTCTCCCGAAAAAGCTTCAAAATTGGCTCATCCTTACCCACGCCATATTCCACCAAAGCATAAACATAAACCCCATCAACATCTTTCGGAGGTTGTGTGGGGTCAAGTTTTAAATCCTTTAAAGTTTTAACTACAATTTCATTTCGTTGAGCTTTACTAAGAATTTGGGGAGCAGCAGATTTAGCAACTTTAACTATTGTTCCAAATAAATTATCCGGGATAATCTTATCGAGCATGAATGCCATACCTCACTTTTGCAAAATTCAGTCAGTTTTTTTAGAGAGCGATCGCCACTGTTAAAAATCCGGAAAATTATAAGACAGATTGTAATTTTATCAGCTTACTATTTAGGGATAAGTCTAATAAGCTGAATACTGAATGCTTATAATTAAATGGTTTCTGGAATCGGAAATTTTTCTCCTTTTAAATAAGCATCAAAATACTTTTTAAAATACAAAATACTTGTCACATTTGGCTCGTCACTTTCATCGGGAGAAAACTCATAAATTGGCAATCTTTCTCTCACCAATTTCACCAAATTAGGGTGAAGTTCCTCAAAAGTTTCAACCCTAGAAATAGTAGTTTCAAATCTTAATCTAGCAGGATGACCGTAACCTAATTTCATCCAAGGCATCCACGGACAATCTCTTGCCCATTCAGAGGGAGGTATTTCTGTCACTCCCGGTCGAGCTATACTAGAAGTAAAATATTCAACTCCTTGAAACATTTCTCCAGGGCAATAATCTTGATATTTACTTTCTTTTGCTAAGGGGTGAGGATATTCTAAAGGAATTTCTATTACTTTTTGCACATATCCAGAATTTTCAGGAATCACAATTTTTTTAGGTGAGACAAAACCTTGCACCATTCGGTTAGCAATATGCACTACGGGAACTTCTTTTACTCCTGATTTCGGTCGCCAATAATGCAAAACTTCTTGAGTTTCAGGGTCGCAAAATAAACAAATTTCTCGATTAATTCTTTGTCCGGCTTCCCCATATTCTGGATGTGGTTTAATAAATACTTTTGTGGCATTCATACCAATAATAGAAAATAACTTTTCTTGGGGTTTTCCCGGTGATTCTATCAACCAAACTTCACCACCCCAATTATAATAAAGTTGTTTACCATTGTTCTCTCGATAAAAATTTAAATTATCAAATTCATATTCAGTTGCATATTCACCCATGATTTACTCCAATTTTCTACAATTTAGATTTTTAATCTCCTAGTAACTTGATATTTTTAATAACTAATTAACGTAATTTATAAATAATTTTGAATCAAGGAGATATAGAATTTATTAACTTAAGGAAGTACAGGAAATAAACCTCGAAGCTAGACAATAAAAGGAAAAAAATTAAGCTGATAGCTGATAGCTGACTGCTAATTGCTATATTATTATAGACAAAAAATTAGAGAAGCAAACGAATGGTCAATCTGACAAAAAAACTACTAGAGGCAAAAGACTGGGTAAAAGTTCGTGCTAGTACCGATGGTCAACAATCTTTTTTGACTTGGCAAGGTTCAGTTTATAGCTTTATTCCTGGGGAAAAGAAACAGCATTTGTTCCAAATAGTCGGGATGAGTGTGGCCAGATGTATTCCGAAACCAGAGGGAGGTTGGGATTTTACTTCTAGGGAACTGACTTTTTATCTTGACCCCGAAACAGGGGAAAAATTGGATACTTGGAAAAATCCGTGGACTGATGAAGTTGTTTCTGTGGTTCATGTGGCCAATAATCCAGTACAGGGGTTATTCAGTAGACCAATGCCAGCATTAGTTGATGAGGAGTTGACTACTTATAAGTTTGACCTATTTTCCAGTTATCCTAACCCCCTCGCGGATGACCCGAAATTTGCCGAATATAGTCCCCAACCTATCTATCAAGCGGGCGAGTTCTTTAAGTTGACAGTACCGACGGCAGATTTGCAGAATCCTGAGACCACTTCTGTTTCTAAGGTGATGTTGGCCTGGGATAGGCTTGGGCCTTGGTTGCCCTGGATGAAAATGGGCGATCGCTCCGGTAATCTGATTTATAGCGCCTGGGGTGGTAAGGTGGCTAATGTGGGCGAATTACCACAAATTATTCAAGATGAAATTAATACTCGTGTTCCTTTGTTTAAAAATGCTGCTAAATCTCTTTTAGATAAGGATGATGTAACTTCTTGGATTTATTTTAAGCAACATTTTGATGCTTATTTGCAAGGAGAAAAATTTCCACTTTATGAACCGGAAGACGAATAAATTAATTAATAATGAATAATGTATAATTATTTTTGTTTTACTGCCACACAACTCTGTTTTTTCTGTAGGAAAGTTTTCCAGAACGCTTTCCGCAATTATTAATTGTTAATTATAGTAATTCTCATAATGGTAAGGTACAAAACTCTAGCTTTCAGGGAACAGAGAACAGGGAACAGAATGGAATCAAATGGAAATAAAAAAGTAATAAATATAGGTGTATCTCACTAATTTGAGAAACGCTATATTTATTATTAAGAGAGGCTTGAAACCGAATTGATAATTATTAATTATCCATTGGTAAGAAGGCAGTATAGGGATTTTGAATCAAGCAACTAAAATAATATTAATATCCTAAAATACTTAATCAAAAAGATGAATAAAATTAAAGTTATCAGTCTAATTTTTTGCATATTCTTAGTAAGTATTGGTTGTAGTCAACAATCGGAAAATACAGCTTCAGATACCACAGGAGAAAGTCCGTCTCCAGGTGAACAGGTAGATGAAAAAATAGAGAATAATTTAACAGCAGCAGTCAATTCTTATTTAGGGGAATTAGGAGTTAATTTAGACACGCAGCAAACCTACAAAACAGAATATATTGACTTAAATAATGATGGAATTAAAGATGCTTTAGTTTTGATGAATACACCTGATTGGTGTGGTACTGGAGGCTGTAGTTTATTTGTTTTTCAGGGAGGGGAAGAAAAATTTGAATTTCTATCAAGTTCTAGTCTAATTCATCAGCCATTTACTATTAGTGAAAATCAAACTAATGGTTGGCGAGATTTAGTTGTTGAGGTGCGGGGTGGTGGAGCAAAACCTCAGACTGTTACTTTGAAATTTGATGGTAAAGTTTACCCGTCAAATCCTTCTTTAGAACCTCCGATAAATTCAGAAATTATTGTGGAAGGTGTGCAGGTTTTTCCTATAGTAGAATAGATAAAATTTTTGAGACTTAAAAGCAAATGTTAGCTCAAATTCTAGTGGTTGAAGATGAAGCGAAACTAGCTCAATTTATAGAGCTAGAACTTAAATATGAAGGTTATCAAGTTATTGTAGCTAATGATGGATTTACAGGATTAACAACCGCGCGGGAAATTAAGCCAGATTTGATAATTCTTGATTGGATGTTACCTGGTTTATCGGGTTTAGAATTATGTCGTCGTCTGCGAACTACTGGAGATAAAGTTCCAGTTATTTTATTAACAGCTAAAGATGATGTGAGTGATCGGGTGGCTGGTTTAGATGCTGGAGCGGATGATTATGTGTTAAAACCGTTTAGTGTGGAAGAGTTATTAGCTAGAGTTAGGGCACATTTACGCCGAACTCAAGAACCTAATCCTGATTTATTAGTATTTGATGACTTAAGTTTAAATAAAAGTACAAGGGAAGTTTTTCGAGGAAATAGAAGTATTGAATTAACGGCAAAAGAGTTTGATTTATTGGAATATTTAATGGTTCATCCTCGACAAGTTTTGACAAGAGATAGAATTTTAGAAGTTGTCTGGGGTTATGACTTTATGGGTGATTCAAATATTATTGAAGTTTATATTCGTTACCTACGTTTGAAGTTAGAAGCTAATAGTGAAAAACGGTTAATTCAAACTGTGCGTGGGGTGGGTTATGTTTTGCGGAAATAATTTAGGAAAATAGGAAAAAAGGTATTAGGTGTTATACCAATTATCAAAAATAATGCTATAGCAATATGATTTAAGTTTTAGGGAACAGGGAACAGAGAATCAGAAAAAAATGTATAAAAATTAATATGATTATGATCAATACTAGATTCTAGACTTTTAATCAACACCTCATTTTTAAAATCTGATTCGTGACGGGTATAGATTTCAAACAAAATTCAAAAATTATAGCGCTTTTCACGAATGGTATATAGCAAAATCCTGAGTGAAATAAGTAGGGGAAAATTGCTATTTGCTCCTACTATAGTAGGAATTAGCTAACATTTTTACTTGAATTTTTGCTTCTTATACCATGCGTGAAAAAAGAATGTTTTTTTTGAGAAAACTTCAAGTATTAACCAATTAATAAATTTTTTCCAGTTTATCCCTTTTATAATCGGCTTTTTTCTGGGTTTTTCCTATTATTTCACTACACCCAACACCCAACACCCAACACCCAACACCCAAGATTGATAATATTTGTAGTAAACATTTATCAATTTGGTATTATATTATGTAGTTTACCTTTATGAAAACTTCTATAAATGATTATTCAAATCAAATAAAGTCTGTGACAATTATCAATCAAGACAGTGTAGATTTTCCTAAATTTACTGATAACTGGTAACTGATAACTGAAATAACCTCTCCCCACACCTCCCACACTTTCCTATCCAATCAGATGTAGCAAAATTTTCGATATTTAGTATTAGGTATTAGGTGTTTGGTAAATTTGAATTTAGTATTACTTTTGAATTTTCTCAGCAAAAACTAATCTTAAGTGCTTAAAATAAAAATGTAAAACTTGAGCAAACAAGACTTTGTAAAAAATCCCTGAATGTTTGCCATCTACAGCCTAACTATTAGTAAATATAATGAACTGGGAAAACTCTCAACAAGACTTATCTATGACCGATACAACCACAAATGAACAATTGACTGTAAATTATGACATTGAAAATGCAGTTTTAGAACGTTATCAAGAAGGGTCTCAACAGGTACAACCTGACCTATGTTGCCCAACAGATTATGATACAAATTATCTAGATATTTTGCCTCAAGAAATTATTGAAAAAGATTATGGTTGTGGAGACCCCACTCGCTACATTTGCTCTGGAGAAACAGTTGTAGATTTAGGTTCGGGTGCTGGTAAAAATTGCTATATTATTGCTCAAAAAGTTGGCGCTGAGGGAAAGGTAATTGGAGTAGATTTTAATGATGATATGTTGGCATTGGCTCGAAAATACCAAGATGAAATAACAGCTAAACTTGGATACAAAAACACAAAATTTGTCAAAGGAAAAATTCAAGATTTGGCATTAGATTTAGACAGAGTAGAAAACTGGCTAAAAGCAAATCCGATTACATCTATTGATGCTCTGACTAGTTTTGAATATGAGTGTAATTCTCTCCGCCAAAAACAACCTTTAATTTCAGATAATAGCGTCGATGTTGTAATTTCTAATTGTGTTTTGAATTTAGTCCGCCCCGAAGACAAACAGAAACTCTTTCAGGAAATTCATCGAGTATTAAAACGAGGTGGTAGAGCAGTTATTTCTGATATTGTCTGCGATGAAAACCCAACTCCAGAAATTATGAATGACCCGGAATTATGGAGTGGTTGTATTGCAGGAGCATTTCGGGAGGATGTTTTTCTAGAAATGTTTGAAGAGTCTGGTTTTCATGGAATTGAAATTCTTAAACGTGAGGAAAAACCCTGGCAAGTAATTGATGGAATAGAATTTCGGTCTGTGACAGTTCGTGCTTTTAAAGGGAAAGAAGGAGAATGTTTAGAACGGAATCAAGCTGTAATTTATCAAGGTCCTTGGAAACAGGTAGTTGATGATGATGGTCATACTTTATATAGAGGTAAAAGAATGGCTGTCTGTGATAAGACTTTCCAGATTTATACAGATAAAAACGGTCCTTACCATCAGGATTTTTTGCCTGTTGAACCTTATACAAATATTCCCTTAGATGCAGCAAAAAAATTCGATTGCCAACGCGCTAAAATTAGGAAACCAGTGGAAACTAAAGGTTTGGATTACCGAGTGACAAATAGTAATAATCAGAGTGATTGTTGTAGTCCCTCAGATTGTTGCTGAATTTCATCAATTATCTGTTAAGATGCTCGGCGGTATAACTTTCAACTAGCTTTTACATCAGTAGAAATTAGTCTGTAGTTTCTACTGTTTTCTTATCAAAAAGCTAGGATGACTAAAATACCAATTTTTAGCAAATATTGCTAATATTGCGACAGTAATGGCATAGCTCATATATCAGGGTCATTTCATTCTAGATTTTGGCAATGAATTTACTGGCTTTACAGATAGCTAAAGATGCGTTGTCTAAAGCTGGCAATAAGGTATTCTCGTAAATATATAAAATGGC
>JASJEE010000129.1 GCA_030064835.1 Microcoleaceae cyanobacterium MO_207.B10
TCTCTGTAGGGACGTTGCATGCAACGTCCCTACAGCTCCCCTACCCAGCTCTACTCCCTCTTTTCCAGAGAGGTCTATTTTATTGTTTTTCCATTGGAGCTAACATATTAGACCGAAATTCAGCAAATGCTTCCTCTGTCGCCTCAGAAGCTTGCCATGTGGGACGTGCCATTAAGCGATCGCTCCAAGCACTAATTTTCGGATATTCAGCCAAGGAAATGCCCCCTTTTGATGAAAAAAGAGGAATTATAGTTCCACCAACAATGTCTGCTAAAGTTATATTATTATCGCTGCCAAAATAAGAGCGATCGCCTAATAAACTTTCAAAAAACTTTAGCACAGTGTAAATTTTCTGCTGTGCTTTCTCAACTTTTTCTAGGTCTTCTCCTGGTAAATTTAATATTCGTGGTATTAGTGGATTAATACTAGGCAACAATTCATTAACACTTACCATTTGTACCATTCTGACAATTGTTAGGTCTTTGACATCTTTAGGCAACATATTAGGGGTAGGATATTTAGCTTCTAAATATTCTAAAATTGCTAAAGATTCGATTACATTAAAGCCATCATCTACTAAAGCAGGAATGTGGTGAAAAGGATTAATTGCCAAAAAGTCTGGTTGAAATTGTTCTCCATTGAGTTTGACTTCTACGAGTTCAAATTCGAGACCTTTTTCTAGCAGTGTCACCCAAATGCGTCGGGAGTTAGGAGATATTGGAGTATGGTAAAGAGTTAACATTAGAAAACCTTACAGTTTTATAAATATAGTACACATTGTTAATGTTAACATTCGGTAAGAGTATTTCTTTTGTTTTGCTATTTAAATTGAAAATTCAACCTAACTTTAAACTAACAAATGAGACAAAGTTATGGAATTTAACTAATGATTCTACCTGCTTAAAACCGCTATCATTTAACATTTGTAGTTGTTGTGCTTCTGTGAGCGGCACTAATACATTTTCTAGTGCTTCCTTTTTCCTTTCAATTTCATTCTGGGCATAACCATTTCTAGTTTTAAAAGCTTCATAATGGTTGGTTATTGTCTCTTGAAACTGAGGACAGCTAGAACGAACTTTTTCACTCAAAAATAACAAGCCACCAGCAACTAAACCTTGATAAATTTTCCTTAATAATTTTTGTCGTTGGGGCAGAGATAAAAACTGTAAAGTGTAGTTCATTACCACGACACTACTATTTTCAAAAGAAATATTTTCAGCACTTTCACAAATTAATTCTATCTGATGAATTTGTTGCACCTGAGTTAGTTTTTCTCTGGCTTTATCCAGCATATCTTGAGAGTTATCAATTCCGACTAAAATTGCTGGTTGTTTTAAAAATCGCCCTAATAATTCTAGGAATGTACCTGTGGAACAACCGACATCAATAATCCGTGTTTTTGGCTGATAATATGCGCGAGTCCAATGCACTGTTGCTGCTACAACTTCTCTATATAGAGGCACTGAACGGGATACCATATTATCAAAAACTTTGACTACTTCGGCATTAAATGCAAAGGGTTTCGGCCAAGGTCCTTTTTCAAATAGTTCGTCTTTTTCTGAACTTAAATATAGTTCTGTTTCTAGTGGTTCGGTCATTTCAGTTATTAGTTATCAGTTAGTAGATAGGTATTAAAATTTATCGTGTTGAGGAAGGCAAAGGCTTTAATCATCTAGAGTAGCAGAATGCAAAAGGGAAGAGGGTTCATATTTTATTCATAGTAAATATATTTTTATGTTCACGAAAAAAAATTACCAATCATTATCTAGGAAATTAGGAAATAATGACTGCTAATAGCTAAGTTATTAACAAGCTATCAGCTATTACCTAAAATGGGGGGGGGTTAAATCCTCCATCATATGCCTTGATAGCTGATGGCTGATTGCCGACCGCTGACTGCTATTTAAACTTAATATTTTAGGTAAAAGTCTTTGATTAAGTTGATAAATTCGGGTGTGTAAACATATTGTTTTGATTCAATAGTCAAAGTATTTTCTTGACAAGTTAATTGACTTTTACCTAATTCCATCAAAATCCTCTTAGTCGGAATTTCTGGCATAGGTTTAACATATAATTTTCTCTGACAAAATAATCCCAAATATTCCGCTTTTGCTTGAATTTTTTCAGCTTGTTCTAGAGGATAAATCACAGCTAATTTGCCAGTTTCAGACAAAAGTTGAATAGCTGCTTGTAATAAATCAGCTTGTGAGAGAAAGTCAGTATGTCTGGCAACAGTTCTTGCCTGATTTGCTGCTTTAGAAGCATTTTCAAAGAAAGGTGGATTTGATACTATTAAATCATACCGCTTTTGGCAGAAACTTACATATTCTTGGATTGAATAATTTTCAACCTTAATTCGGTTTTCCCAGGGTGATCGCTCAACATTTTCCCTGGCTTGAATAGATGAATTAACATCAATTTCTACAGCATCAATATCCGCAAGGGATAATGCTTTATCTTGAAGTGATCGCTGGGCTAACATTAAAGCAATCAAACCTGTACCTGTACCAATATCTAAAATTTTTTCTGCCCTAGAAATATCTACCCATGCTCCCAATAAAGTACCATCAGTTCCAACTTTCATTGCACATTTATCTTGTTGGATAGTAAACTGTTTAAAACGAAATTTATTTCCTCCCATATTCTAATTTTTTATCCTGAATCTCTATTAGTAATTATTTTACACAAAACTAGGGCTTTGTTGCACAAAAAAAGGAAATAGGGTAAAAAATATGCGTGGTAGAAAAAAACTACACCAAGCGTAGATATGAGTAAGTCCAAGTCCAAGTCCAAGTACCGAGTCAGCAACTGGTCTGAGTATGATGCTTCCCTAAAGCAGAGAGGAAGTCTCACATTTTGGCTAAATGATGAAGTCATAGAGCAATGGGTAAACCAACAAAAAACGGGACGTAGGGGAGCATCAAATACCTATAGTGACACGGCCATTGAATTGATGGTGACTATACAATCATTGTTTGGTTTGGCTGGACGACAGACCGAAGGTTTTGTGGAATCTATATTTCAATTGATAGACTTAGATTTACCAGTACCAGACCATAGCACTGTATCCCGTCGCTTGTCAAAACTGAATGTTCAATTACCAGTTATACCAACTAATGAAGCCATTCATCTGGTAGTAGACTCTACAGGTGTGAAAGTTTACGGGTAGGGTGAATGGAAAACAAGAATTCATGGTGTCAGTAAACGGCGTACATGGCGTAAATTACATCTGGGAGTAAATGAGTCTACAGGGGAGATAGTCAGTGGAGTAGTGACGACCAATGATGTAAGTGTCTCCCTTGTATTTTGTGATCTGTTAGATGAAGTAGATGGGGAAATAGCCCAAGTATCAGGAGATGGAGCCTATGACAAGTATAAGTGTTATGAGAAAGCCAGGCAACGAGGGGCAAAAGTAACTATTCCCCCCAGGAAAAATGCAGTAATAGGTCAACATGGCAACTGTAAATGCTCACCTCATCCCAGAGATGAAAATCTCAGAAGAATAAGAATTGTAGGACGAAAAAATGGAAACGTGAATGTGGTTACCATCGACGCTCCCTATCTCAAACCACTATGTTTAGGCTCAAAGTGATATTTGGAGGGCAGTTGCGAAGACGAAAATTTGACAATCAAGCAGTGGAGTTATTTGTACAATGTGCCATGTTGAACCGTATGATTCAAACAGGTAAGCCCAAAAGCTACAAAGTTAAAATCTAGCTAACTTCGAACAGGGGGGGTGTTGCGATCGCTACTTTCATGCAACAAAGCCACTGATAACTGAACTTCACCAGGCAAAACCTCCTCCTGGGATGTCTCAGCAACAACAATTTCCTCTGGCAACTCTTCAGGTTCTGACTTTTCCTTTTTCCCTGACTCAAAAACAGTCTTTTCGCCTGTTCCTTCATATTCGTCTAAATGCTTATGTAAAATAGCCCGCGCCTGGGAGATACGCTTACGGACATTAGGACAAGAAATATGAAGTTCTGTAGCTATCTGTTGATAAGAATGCTCTTCCTGAAAATAGAGCTTAAAAGTTTCCTGTAGTCTCCCTGGCAAATCATCGATGGCCAGGTCTAAAAAATTTTCTAGTTCTTGCTGCGTAGCAGCAAGAACTGGATTTTCACCTTGACTGACCCCTTCTAACGATAGTGTATTATTGGCACAGCAGCACATAGCATCAGCATCCTCAAATCCTACAATACAGTGATTGTTATGTTTAAGGATGTCCATGCAAAGATTGTGAGTTATGGTAGTTAACCATGCTTTGAAATTATCAATGGGTTGAACATTCTTTCCCATTTTCTCTCTAGCCTTAAGCATAGCAATACTTAGGGCATCTTCGGCCTCCGTGGAGTTGCCTTCCATCCATTTGAGGCAGCAATGGTAGAGATAGTCTTGATATTTTTGCCACTCCTGCCAAAATACGGAATCAACATCTGTAGTTGTTTTTTGCCTATCCAACATTTTACGTTTTTATCCATAACAATAAATTTGGGTAGGCACCCTGATTTTCTTTGAGTAATAAAAAAATTTTTACTATCTACAATAGACATCTCCAAGAATAAAAAATCAAGTTAATTATCATATAGAAAACATCTATTATTTCTCCCTGATCCCTCTTTTCCGGAGATATCTAATATATACTTTTCACAGTTTATTTTTTTAACTTTTATTAGCCATTTGTAGTATATCCCATTTAGTTTTAATATGGCATCAGTAAATTTATTTATTTCCAGATGAAGAGCGATACCAAACGGGATCTAAATTAGCTAAAATCTGAGAAAGAGAATTATTCTTTTCTTTCATTTCATCTAGACAAAATTATGACTGAAAAAGACAATAATCAACAACCCTCAACGCCAGTCTTAGATTCGGAAACTCAAGAATCAAATACAGAGAATGCCACAAGAACACCGCCGTGGGGTACTGTAACTATCCTCGAAGAAGGTTCCCGTTACAGAATTAATCGCATCGAAGTCAAACCTAAACATCATATGAGTACCCAGATGCACTATCATCGTAGTGAACATTGGATAGTGGTGTCTGGTACTGCTAAAGTCCTGTGTGACGGCCAAGAAAAATTACTGATGCAAAAACAATCAACTTATGTTCCGGCAAATATGGCCCATCGTGTAGAAAATCCAGGAGTAATTCCTTTAGTAATGATTGAAATTCAGAATGGGGAATATCTTGGAGAGGATGATATTACTCGTTTTCCGGATGAGAATACATAACTTAAGTACCTGTGCAAAATTAATTTAACTATTTTTGAGGGAGTAGGGGTTTGGAGAGCAAACCCCCACATAATTAGGGTTTGCTGACAAAAAATGCAGAGTGTGGGAAGGGTGTAAGATGTGACACGGAGACGCGGTGACGCGGGGACGCTTTTGAGCATCAAGATCTGAAAACTTGGTACTTTTCTCGACCGAAATCAGGCTAAAGCCTTTATCTGTCAATGCTTTTAGCATTAATCAGCAAGCCCTAATTACAGCGCTTTTCGCTCTTAATGAACCAGATTGCTATAACCAAAACCTTGTAGGGAGGTTGCATATAACGTCCCTACTGTCTGTGGTCTACTGAAATGAAAACTACTGTAGTTTGCTAAAGGTCAAAAATATAGACTATCCTAGAAAAATATATACAAAATGTCTGGGATATGACACAATTCTGTCAGCTACTAGGGAGACTCTGTTAATTTATTGGGGGTTAAATTGACCTGTAATTACGGTTGGTTGATTGACCAGAAATTCTGTGGGGCCGAGATAGGTGAGGATATCTGTACTTATAGTTTTTATCTATTCTGGATTTAATTATAGTGCTTTTCTCGAATAGTAGATAACAACATCCGACCATGGAATGAGTAGTCAGTAGTCAGTAGTCAGTAGTCAGTAGTCAGTAGTAGGAATTAGGCGACATTTTCACTCTTAATATTCTTGAGTCTACTTGGCGTGAAAAATGCTATAGTTATTAAGTCAAAATTGATCACAACAAAGACACCTGTAGATGGCTCTACAGGTGATGCCTAAAATAGGGTAATTCTCACTAAAACATCTTAGGTGCTGATGATGAGAAAAATTTAATTATTTTGTGCCGACTACTGCTAAAATATCTTGAGCATGGCTGCCAGTATTTACTTTTTCATCGACGTGAGAAATTGTGCCTTCGGCGTCAATGATATAAGTAACTCGTTTGGAATAACCACCACCTTCCACATCGTAAGCTTTAGTGATAGCACCATCAACATCTGCCAATAATTGGAAAGGCAGACCATATTTCTCAGTGAAAGCTTTGTGAGAAGCTTCATCATCCATGCTTACACCGAGGACAACCATATCTTTACCTTGATATTCAGCATAGTTGTCTCGGAAGCTTTGAGCTTCTTTTGTACACCCTGGGGTATCGTCTTTGGGGTAAAAATATAGCACTACAGTTTTACCAGCGAAATCAGATAAGGAAACGGTGTTGCCGTTAGTGTCTTTGACAGTGAATTCCGGCGCTTTGGTGCCAACAGATAATGGCATAGATTTGGTTTCCTCCTTATACGTTTACGTTAAGAGCGTGGTTTTGTATTCTTTTTGTTATTTTAAGATATTTTGTGCTTTTGAAAACTGTCTTTTTTCTGATAATCTGTTGCACAATCTTAAATAGACTTTCTACCACTAGCTTTCTGGCTTTAATGTTTGAGAAAATTAATTGGAAAATTTAAAGTTTACTAATGGTTGCTTACTTTAATGTAATATTGATATGTGTTTTATTTTACATCAAAAATGTTGATTATATGATATTAAGTTTATGCTAAAATTAGAATATTAAAAAATATCAAAGATATCAATTTCATATGGCCTCTGTTGAATCTCCAGACTTAACAGCACTTCAATATTCTGTTCGCACTGTGGAAAGGGCAGATAGAGCAATACGTTGTAGTCCTTTTAGTCTAGACCTGTTTACTAGGATGCGTTCTGAAAGCGTTAGATTAAAATCAATAGTTTTCGAGGCTGGGTTAACTAATAGATATACCCGTTCGTCTCTATCTGAATTAGCTGCTGAAAATTATCTTTTATGGTTGATCCAAGTTGGGATACTGCGACGGGAAGTAGATGGACAAGGAATTACCGATGGGTTTCGTCTGACACCTTTAGGTCATCGGTTAGTTGAGAGATATATTGCTCAAGGAGGTTGGTCTGAAGCGTCAGTGGGCGATCGCTTTTATAATTTAATTAATCGCTGGTTGGGATTTTTTCTTCCTTTTTAGATTAAAATAGCTAGTAGTCCACCACGATAATTTTGACAGTTGCCTTTCAGAAAATACTTGAAGATATGAGAATTTAACCACCTATGATAATTCCTAATTTATAACTTCTATGGCTGACGACTGGACTGACACATCTAAAATGGTGCGTTACGACGGATTTCTGAATCCTTTTCATAGTCTGACTTGAAGCAGTCTAACGCACCCTACTAGACTACTAGACCGACACAGCTAAAATGGTGCGTTAAAAGTAAGTGTGGGAGGAGGGGGAAGATGGGGAAGAATGGGTATACCTAAAAACAAAAATCTATTGCACAGTTTAAGGCGTGTCGGTCCACTACAATTTTGCTATGGCTGACTCTTAGTATTTAGGTGCAAATTAGAAGTCAAATACTTTTTGAGCTATTAGTCAAGTTATAAATTGTCACACTAAATCCTGAATATAATATATTGATAAATATAATCGGCTATTTGTTTGGGTGCAGAGGAAAAAATATTTGATTTGAGTAGACCTGGTTGAGTCCATTAAAAATCAAAGGTATTAAAAAAAAGCTATGAAAGCAATTATGGTAGTAGGAACTACCTCCCATGCAGGAAAATCTCTACTCGCTGCATCTATCTGTAGAATTTTATCGCGGCGGGGTTGGAGAGTGACTCCCTTCAAAGGACAAAATATGGCTTTGAATTCCTATGTCACATCCACTGGTGGAGAAATAGGTTATGCTCAAGCAGTACAAGCATGGGCAGCAGGAGTCACACCCGCAGTAGAAATGAATCCTATTTTACTTAAGCCTCAAGGGGATATGACTTCCCAGGTGATAATGAAGGGAAAAGTAGTGGGTAAAGTTGGAGCTGCAGATTATTATGAACAATATTTTGATATTGGTTGGCAAGCTATTACGGAGTCTTTAGAACTTTTATCCCAAGAATTTGATGTGATAATTTGCGAAGGAGCTGGTAGTCCGGCAGAAATAAATCTTAAGCACCGAGACTTAACTAATATGCGGGTAGCTAAATATTTGAATGCTGCTACAATTTTAGTGGTTGATATTGATAGAGGTGGTGCTTTTGCTCATATAATTGGGACTTTGGAATTACTAGAACCTGAAGAAAAAGATTTAATTCAAGGAATAGTAATTAATAAATTTAGAGGACAGCGATCGCTATTAGATTCTGGGATTCAATGGTTAGAAGAAAGGACAAAAATCCCGGTAATTGGCGTGATTCCGTGGATTAATGAGGCTTTTCCGGCAGAAGACTCTATGAGTCTTTTAGAACAACGTTCTATTAAATCTCAAACAGAGATTACAATTGTGATTATTCGCCTCACTAGAATTTCTAATTTTACAGATTTCGACCCCTTAGATGCAGAGCCTACTGTCAAAGTAAAATATCTCAATCCTGATGATAATTTGGGTTATCCTGATGCTGTAATTATTCCTGGTTCTAAAACTACTATTAGTGATTTATTAGTATTACAAAATACTGGCATGGCAGAGGCGATTAAAAATTATCAAGCTGCTGGTGGTACGGTAATGGGAATTTGTGGTGGTTTTCAAATGTTGGGGGAAATATTAATAGATACTCAAGGTTTAGAAGGGAAAAGAGGGGAATATGAAGGATTAGGACTATTACCATTAAAAACTTTAATTGCTCCTCAGAAAATTGCCCGTCAACGACAAGTTATTGCTCATTATCCTCTAGATGGTTTGCCAATATTAGGTTATGAAATTCATCAAGGCAGAACAATAGTCACAAAAGCAGATATAGTTAAACCTTTATTTGATGATTATGATTTGGGTTTTGTTAATAAGTATCAGTCTATTTGGGGTAATTATTTACATGGAATTTTTGATAATGGTCCTTGGCGTCGTGCTTGGTTAAATATGTTGCGTCAAAAACGGGGTCTAGATGGTTTACCGACAGGTGTTCCTAATTATCGAGAACAACGAGAAGTGATTTTAGATTCTATTACAGATCAAGTTAATCATCATTTAGATTTAAGGCAGATTTTGAGTTAAATTTTGTTCATTATAATTAATAGTTAATTCCTAAATAATTGATTTCAAAAAGCTGATGAAAATACGTTTTTTACCAGATAATATTATTGTAGATGCCGAGGTGGGAGAACCTCTTTTAGAAGTAGCTGAACGTGCAGGAGTGAGTATTCCCACTGGTTGTTTAATGGGTTCTTGTCACGCTTGTGAGGTAGAATTAGATAATGGTCAAACTATTTGTGCTTGTATTACAGCAGTTCCTCCAGGAAGACAGAAGATGACTGTTAATCTATCTGTAGATTTAGATTGGTAGATTTGTCGTAGGTGATAGGTTTTAGGTAGTAGCTTTTGTAGCTAGGAAATTTTTGAGGAGTTACAAGTCAGAATCAATAGCTTCTATACCATATATAGCAATCCTAAATGATTTGTGAGAAAAAACTGTAGGGGTTTGGTCTCCAAACCATAGCAAAATGGGATTTGGTAACCCAACCTACTGGACTGTTTCAGCTAAAGTAGTGCATTAAAAAAGTGTGGGTGGGAGGTGTGGGAAGAGGGGGAAGAGGGGGAAGAGGGGGATTAATAAACCCAGAATTTAAAATAAGAGTGCAACATTTAAGATGAAACAATCGACTACGGTACAATATTACCGGAAAATTCTGGGTATGCGCCTCCCATTTTAAGGGGATAAAATAAAGAGAATATTCCAAATTTCAAGCCTTTTGCTTCAGAAGCAGGTACTGATAACTGTTAACTGAAATTAAAACCTATTTAGGATTACTATAGGATTACTATAATTAGTTAAAGGAACATATCCTTTCAAGAATTAATAATTAAAAATTAATCAGAAAAGTATTTTTATAGCCCTTATTATTAGTAACATTCCCTGCTTGATTATAGGTGTTAGGTGGTATTGGTATGTGTTCATTAATTAATAATTGAGCAGGGATAATTGATAATTATAGTTATTTAACTTAAGAATGAGACATTAAGCTACACAATAATCACGGATAATTTCATCTAAAGATTTATGCGCAGGACCATACATCCTGGCTCTCTTTAATGCACTGAAATCATGTTCAATATCATTTAAATCAGGGGAATATTTGGGCAGAAATATTACCTTATGCCCAAATATTCTACCATTTCTCTAATTACATTTTTGCGGTGGATTGGGGCATTATCCATAATTAAGACTGAGATAATTTCTAATGATGGTAACAAATATTTTGATAACCATCCTTCAAACCCTTCTGCATTCAAACTTCCTGTGAATATCATTGGGGCTACCCGCGTCCTTTTTTCTTTTTCTTCTCCCTGCTACTAGGTTTTCTCTTTTTCCTCGAATTCCAGAGTTGGTCTCCATAAATTTTCTTCTCTCTTTTTGACCGAGCATAAATAATGGCATTTTATAACTTTTTTTGCCTACCTACTTACTTCCAGATATTTTTATTAATTATCGAATGGTTCTATAAGACTTTATTCTTTCTTCTCTATTTATTTCTTGATAACGAAGTTCTTTTTTTTTCTAGTTATTTTGATTTTTTTCAAGGCAGTCCAGATTGCCGTTGTACTAACTTCAAATTTTTCTGCTATGAGTTTTAATTTTACTTCCAGATTTGCCTTTATATATTTTTCTAATTCTTTCGAGTCTAGTTTTCTGTAACGATACTTGACCTTTGTGGCTTCAAGGTTTTTCCTCTCTAAGCATCTGTATATGGAAGCTCTTCCTATTCCAAATACTTTTGCTGCTTTGGTTATCTTCCCACCACTTTCTATCTAATCTATTACCTTTTGTCTTAAGTCTAAGCTATAAGTCATTCTTTAAACTACCCTCAATTCTATATTTAGAATTTTACTCCATTTTTGTCTCATCCTTAAGTTAAACGACTATACCTCTGGTTAAAACCGTTACGGAATTGAATATCAGGAAATATTATTTCTTTTCTTGGTCGATTGGATATGGCGAGGTTTCCTCGCCATCCCTCGACCGCTTTTTCCCCTGAAAAGGGTCGGCTTTCAACCATAATTATTTAATTATTAATTATTAATAATTAATAATTCGGTAAGTCTTAATAGAATAAGTGTAAATATTCCGATCCGAAGGGCAGATAATTTTACTGTAAGAAGATTTTTTGAAATTGGTATTAGGTATTATAAAGATAATTTCTGAAGATAAAAATTGACAAAAGAGAGAAGTTATGTATTTGCCATTCAATGGATATTTCGGGACAGTCAACCTATTTAATTAGAGGCTTTTCTTGCCCCATCTCATCAGGGTATGTTTTTAACAATAAAGGGATAATACCAATTTAAAAAAAAGAATGTGATGCTTGAGAAAACTTGAACTATTAACTAACTAAGAGAGTTTTTCCACTTTATCCCTTTGATAACCAGCCTTTTTCTTTCTTTTTCCTATTATTTAACCACACCCTAAACCCTACACCCTAGACCCAAGATTGATAATATTTGTAGCAAACATTGCTCAATTTGGGATAACATGGGTCAGACAAAGTAGACTTGGGGGGAAGTGAACAAGGAAGCAGAAACAAGGAACATTCAAAGAGATAATTTCGAGGCTTTTTTCTCCCTTATCCTCTACGTCCTTCTTGTCTTCCAAGTCTTGTCACAACCAAAAAGTAAAAAACTTACCCTTGTAATACCATTTCACTTAAAAAATGTCACAAATTATAGTCATCCTAAATAGGTTGCGGGTAATTAAAAAGTAAATAAAAAAGTTGAAACTCGCACCTGTTCCTTGTTCCCAGTTAAGTGTTCCCTAAAAAGCAGTAAGATTTTTGCCACGAATAAAATAGGATTGCTATAGTTGGTAACTTATGAAGTGAAAGAAGAAGCTGAAATTACTGTCAAACTTAGGTTTCAAGTTATTAAAATCTCACTTCTGAGTTCTGACTTATGACTTATGACTTATGACTTTAGTGAACTGTCCAATAGTCTAGAACAAAATATTGCATAGGCTCCAGAAATGTAGAAATATGTTTCAATCAGAGGGATATAGGAGTAACCTATCAGTCAAAAGAAAAGCATAATCTATCTTGGCTTTGCTTTACTAATGTTTTACTGTTAAATACCTTGGTTTTACTTACTATAACTACTCTAGTATTAGAGCTAATTTCTAAACATATTTTAAACTCTTATCTCACCTAACTTTCAGAAATTTAAGCTCTACTGAATTAGAATTCACAAAACCCTAGTAGGGCAAAAACTGTAGAGCTTTAAGATTTATCTGATAAATTAGCTCTTAGACTTAACCTTTAAACAACAACAATCAGATAATTACCAATGATTACTCAACTCATTTTTCCTAATTCATTTCTATTTCAAGCTAAGATATTTCGATAGTTATCAATTTGTAATTAAGCTCAATTTTTGAACTAAATGAGTACTGCTTCTAAATATTGGAGACAGATTAAAATTAACAGTTCTGGTTCTCGTCAAATTCTGGAAAATGCCGAAGCAAAACATTTTTTTGCCTCAAATTTTCCAGAACACATCACAGGTACTCAACTGCCAGATATTAAAATTCAAAATCAACTTTTAGAATGGGTAAGAGATGAATCTCAAAATAGTAACCAAGGTCGAAATTCTCTATTAGCAGAACGTTGCCTTCTGTGTTTTATATCTTGGCAAATTGCCCAAGTATGTCAACATTTAGCTGCTAATTTTGGTGAAAATCATGGCTTTAATAGTCGAGATTTGTACCCTTATGTTCTTACAGATGATAGTCGAATTTATAGTCAGGAAAAACAAACTAATACTTTCTCTGTTGCCCAAGAAATTCTCCAAAGTTTTAACCCGAATCAAGGCAGTTTAGCTACCTGGACAGCTAGAAAAGTTAAACAGAATTCTGAACTTAATAATTTCTTACTAGAATCTGGAGTTTATTTAATTAGTGATTGGGCGCTTTTGAATGATATTAATCCGAAACAAATAGAAAAAATTTTCTCACGTTTCTACAATTTTAGTGCTTTTGAAATTCAAGAAAATTTCCATCTTTTGTCAAGTTATCATATTATTTATCGAGGGCAACGTCGCCAACAACGTCTATCAGGAGTAGGCAAAAAATGCTTACCACCAACGGCAGAACAATTACAACAAATTGCTCAACTTATAGAAAGTAAAATAGGTCGAAAGTTTTCGCAAAAAGTGGTAATGACTAAACTAAAAAATCTGGCTTCTCTCCTCAGAAAATATAGAATATATGTAAAAACTGGTTCTCTTCCTACCATATCATTAGATACTTTTGATGATAAATCTCTAGCACCTCAAATTGCTGTAGAACAGCGAATAGATACTATAGATGAACAGAATCAGTTTTTAAATAATTATCGACAGCAATTTATTATTAGTTTAGATAGTGCTATAGCTAAAGTTACAGATATTTGGATAGAGCTATTAAAACGTAAAAAAGCTCAAAAACAGGAACAATTTGTTCAAGCATTACATGAATATCATTGTCAGGGAAAATCTATGGGAGAAATTGCTACAAGTCTGGGATTAAAAGCTCAATATCAAGTAACTAGACTACTACAATTAAAATCTTTTCGGGCTGATATTCGGCAGCACTTGTTAATTACTTTGCGGGAGAGAATTTCAGAACTAGCTGAAGAATATACTAATCCCCAAAACCTCAAAAATCTAGACCAAAAAATAGAAATAGCTCTAGATGAACAAGTTACCAAATTAATTCAAGAAGCTGAAGCGGAAGGTTATATTTCCCACAGTCGTCCTACAGAAAGCCTTTTTTCCAAAAGAGTCTGTCACTATCTAGATTTAATTATTAATTCAGTCTAATTTAGAATTTAACTTACGATAACGGAGTCAAAGAAAATGAACAAAACTTTAACCAATATTTCAGAATATCTGCTTGATTTTAACCCTATTTCTACAGAATCTATTATTGTGCCATTAGATAAAATTGAGCAAGCAGTTAAACTCAGTAGTAAAATTCCGGAAGAGTCAAGACAATGGCAAACATATTTGAATAGTTTGGCTTTATTTGGATTGGAAGAATGGCTACAACAAAGAGGAACAGATTTCACTATTAACTCAAAAAAATGTTCTATTTTTAATCCTGTTCTTTCTAATTCAATTCCAGCAGTTTGCCATCTGAATATTAATCAATTTGAAGTTTGTTTAATTACGATAGGTAATATTATAGATGAGGAGATAAGCATACCCAGAGCAGTTTTAGATTTGCCAGAATTTTACCATCATATATATGTAGTTGTAGAAGTTCAAGAAGAACTAGAAATAGTTGAAATTTATGGTTTTATTTCCCATCAAGATTTAATCCAAAATCAAACAGCAGCTAATTTAGTTCCAGATACCGATTGGAACTATTCAGTACCTTTAAATTGGTTTGACAGAGAAACTAATAATCTATTACTCTATTTTCGCTGTTTAGATTTAGCCGGAATTCCCTTGCCAGAAATACCAGCTAATACTAATAATTTAGCCACAGCAAAAGTCGAATTAGGCAAATTATTGCCTCAGTTATCAGAACAAAATTTATGGGAAATTTTTAACTGGCAACAGGGAGCAACTATCCTCCGTCACTATGAATTATTACAATGGATATATGATTGGCAATGCCAAAAAGTAACTAATACTAATCAGCCTCTAGAAACAACAATTAATCACCAAGAAAAAATAGGAGAAAATCCAGAAAAATCTCTTGGTTATCTAAAAAAATATTTGCCAGATTTACTAAATCTTTTGACAGA
>JASJEE010000130.1 GCA_030064835.1 Microcoleaceae cyanobacterium MO_207.B10
TTAGGGCAGGGCTATTTCATTCTCAACTTTTCCATTTTATATATTTACGAGAATACCTTATTGCCAGCTTTAGACAACGCATCTTTAGCTATCTGTAAAGCCAGTAAATTCATTCCCAAAATCTAGAATGAAATGACCCTGGGTTAAGGGGGATATGCAAGTGTTTAACATTACACTCCAACACTTTTCAAACATCCTCTGAATAAGTGAACAATACTTAATTTTGAGGTGCTTGTTACTCCATGAGGTAACAAGCTTTATTGCATTTAGTATAAGAAGCTAAAAAATCAGGTTTTTTAAGCTTAATTAAGATTAAGGAAGAAGCATAATTTAAAAAACTGGGTTGATTATTGATAGCCAGTTTTTAAATTATTTGTGATTAAAAATAGTAGGGATAATTTAGGCATTACCCCTACTCGACTGATACACCTAAAATGTAAGCAAACAGCTATTAGCTGTCAGCTCTCAGCTTTCAGCAATAATACCTCGCCTTGAAAATCAATATAGAGCTAACTTTTAGACTTTTTTTGTAGTAAGTTGAATTCTGGTTTAATCAGATCCCTGAAGAAAATGGTGGAAATAAAGCTTTTATTCCATATCAATAGCAATAGCTGAAGCCCGTAGTTCCTGCGGAGGAGGCTAGCTACGAAGTTCCTCCGCAGGAGGCTTGCTGATAACTGACTGCTTACATATTTTATTCACATAGAAGTATAAAGAGGCTGATTCTTAATCCTTTCTAGCCAATTTTGAATAGCTGGAAATAGCTGAAGATTAAATCCTCCTTCATCAGCAACATGGGTATAAGCAAATAAACAAATATCAGCAATACTGTAGCGATCGCCTACAAAAAACTGATGATTTTCTAAATGTTTTTCCATAACAGCTAAAGCAGCATAACCACCTGGTTGTTTTTGCTGAATTTCTGCTTGATATTCTTCTACTTTTCCCAAAATACTTATCCAATAACGAGAGGTAGCAATATAAGGTTCATGGCTATATTGTTCAAAAAATAACCACTGCATCACTTGAGCTTTTTCCCATCTATCAGTGGGAAAAAACTTAGTACCTTCACTGAGATAAAAAAGAATTGCATTTGACTCAGGTAAATATTTACCTGGTTCTATTTCTAAAACTGGTATTCTACCATTAAGATTTTTTTGCAAAAATTCTGGGGTACGACTTTCTCCTTTGATAATATCAATTTCGATTCTTTCAAAGGGGATTTCTAACTGAGTAAGCAGTAAACGGATTTTATAGCAGTTACCAGAGGCGGAAAATTCATATAGTTTGAACATATTAAGTTAGACCTTATTTATTTGGCAAAATATCTACCCATTCTTTGAGTTTTTGTTCCATGATTTCTTGAATTTGCTCTTGTACTTTTTCTCTGGTCATATTAGCATCTATTCTCACTATCAAATTATTAGTTTTTGCTAACTCTTGATATCCTTTTTTTACCAATTGATGAAACCGCATATCAGCTTGTTCCATTCTGTCAATTTTCCCTCGATTTTTAGCTCTAGCTAAACCAATATTTATATCAATATCTAGCCAAAAAGTTAAATCACTGTTCAGCCCGCCTGTAGCAATATGATTAAGTTGTTGGATTAATTCTAAATCTAAACCACGACCATATCCTTGATAAGCAATAGTCGAGTCAGTGAAGCGATCGCATAATACTATGGCCCCTCTTTCTATCAGGGGCTTAATCAAAGCTTCAATATGTTGGGCCCTGTCCGCTGCATATAATAATAATTCTGCCCGTTCGTGAATTTGTTCTCCAGATACATTTGTATCTAAAAGTAAGCCTCGCAATGCTTGACCTAATTTTGTGCCTCCTGGTTCTCGTGTTATAATTACTTCTAAATCTATAGATTTTGACAAAAATGGACTAGACTGCTGTTGTTTTAATAACCAATCTCTTAAAAGTTGAATTTGGGTGGTTTTACCCCCTCCTTCTCCACCTTCAAATACAATTAATTTACCTTTCATTTTTTAGTAATTATTATCTATAATTAATTTTTTTCAACATTTTTCTGGGGTTTGCTCTATTAACTCATCCAAAAGCTAACGTTTGGTATTATAACCTAATATATCAATTTTAGTTAAGTTAGTATTTGATATTAAATGATATTAGGTTTTATATAGAAAAAATCTTGAGATTTAGTATTATTTATGGCTCGCTACACTGGTTTATTTACTGTTGCTGTTAATGTCGAAAATATTTTGTTAATTATCACAGAAATTTTAGATGATTGTGATTGTAAAATTGTCTATAATCAAGGAGATTATTTAATGGCTCGTGAGTCTAAAGGTCAAGTTTCTTTGGCTCAACTTGTCACTGTTGAGATAACTTTTGATACTGTAACTGCCACTTCTGAAAAAAAGCGGATGATGATAATAGTTAGAAATGAAGAGTTGCCTTTAAAATTAGATAATCATTGCCGTCAAATTTTTATTTTATTGACTGGCTTAATTGCAGAAAATCCTAACTGGAAAGTTTTAGACAGTATTATGTAATAGTTGATTTATTCCAATTTACAAATTCATTTTTTATCCTGTTTTATTTCAACAAATTCTTGAGGAAACTTCTCACTCAAAGAACAATCAAAATAATAATTACACCAAAACTCAGCCACTTCTAGTAACATCGGAACAGAATTAGGAATTAACCCACTGCCATAGCTTGGTTCATAACATTCTACATATTCTCTAGCTAATTTATAAACCCAGTAAGGAAAATTTTGTTCAACGAAACAGGGCAAAACATAATCTAATTTAAGTAAATAACTACTACGGACAAAATGGACAGTAGTCCAATGAATGTTACGATAGTCATCCCCTTGTCAACTATTAATTTCTGTCAATAACCCCCAGAGAGATTGTTTTTTTTCATAAGTAGGAGCTGCTAAATAATTCTCCATTTGAGCAATAGCATCAGACATCAAACTAAGGTGAGTTGACCATTCTTCTTGAGTAAATTGTTCAAAAGGTTCAGCTTTATTCATTTGCTGCTGAACTTTTTGAGCAAGATAGAGAGCAAACTGTTCTGCTGCTGTTTCTTTTTCACTCAAACTTTTGATACTTGTTAAGCGAGTAATGGGTAGAGCAAAAGTGAAGTTTCCATTCTGAAGTTCAATTATTACCTGAAGCAACTTTTTAATTTTATTACTTATTAATTTATCTGTAGCTTTTTTGCTCATAATGACATATTTTGTTTTTGGCTATTAGAATAGTTATACCAATTTAAAAAAAGAATGTGATGGTTGAGCAAACTTCAACGATTAACTAATTAATAAAGTTTTTCCACTTTATCCCTTTTATAACCAGCCTTATTCATTGTTTTTCCTCTGATTTAATCACACCCCATACCCTATGCCCTACACCCAAGATTGATAATATTTGTAGCAAACATTTATCAATTTGGTATTGAAGCTATACTTCATGCAAATGTGGTACATAAATTTTAACTACATTTAAGAAAAGTCAAAATTTAGCAATTATTTTTTTTTTTAAATTGCTGTTATGCCGATATTTCATTTACTATAAATGTATGGTAATTAATTTGCTTTCTTGAATGTTAACCTTAATTTCTAAGCTTTAAACATAACTATTTTCAAGCCAGAACGAGGATGTAAACTAGGAATAGAATTAAGAGATAAATCTTGATTTGGTTCTAGTTTCCATTGATAATTACGCAATAGTAGAGAAGTAAAAATTTTCATTTCCATTTGGGCAAAAGTATAACCCAAACAAAATCTAGAACCACCACCAAAACCGACTAAGCTGTAATCCATTTTCTTATCTTCAGCTCTTTGTGGATTAAAACGTTCTGGATCGAACTTTAAAGGATTAGTATAAACTCTTTCGTCTCGATGAGTTCTTTCAATACGATATAATACTTGCCAACCTTGGGTACATAGTAGCCATTGTAAGTAAAAGGTTTGACTACACCTCGAAAACCTCCCGCTAAAGGAGGATATAATCTTTCTACTTCTTTGAGTATTTGCTCTAAATAAGGCATTTGTTTGAGTTGTTCTAAATTTAATTCTCCATGCTGTTTTAATGTTTCTTGTTCAACTTTTGCCTGTGCTAAAATCTCAGGATTTTGTGCTAATACCATACATAATGAGGTGAGCATTGATGTTGTGGTTTCATGTCCAGCAAATAGCATTAGTAATGCCTGTACTTTGATTTCTTCTAAGCTAAGACTTTTCCCTTCTTCATCTCTAGTTTGAATTAATAAACTTAGTGCATCTTGAGCTGGATTTTTTTCTCTTTCTCTGATTTATTCAGAGAGATGATTAAGCAAAAAATATCTAGCTTTTAAGGCTGAGTTGTAAGTAGTAAAAGGTAGCTTAATAGGAAATGTAAATAAACCTGCAGTTAGTTCACTAAATTTTTGAGATAACAGTGCAGTTTTTGTTCCTGGTTTACTCCCTAAAAGCAATATACTGGCAACTTCAAATGTCATCTGCTTCATTTCAGGAAGTAAAGTCAGATGTTTTAGGTTAGACCATTTCACCAAATAACGATTGATAGTATCAACCATAGTGGTAAAATAATTTTTTAAAGCTGGTCCATGAAAAGCAGGCATTAATAATCGACGATTTTTTTTATGTTCTTCTCCTTCCTGTAAGAAAAGAGATTTGCCTAAAAGTTCTTGAAAATTTTTAGGCCAACCATCACGCCAAGAAAAATGGTCAAAATGAGTTTGAAGAATGAAACGATTTGCTTCAGGACCACTCATTACGACTGTAGGGCGACCTAATATATTAGTTTTGAAGATTCGACCGTATTTTTGTTCTCTTTTATCGCCAAAATTAGGGTCTCTTAGAAAATCAATTGTTTCACCAATTAAAGGCAATCCGAAACTGCCTGGCGGTAAAGAATGAGTATTTTTTTCGAGATTTTTCTTAATAGTTGACATGGTGATTAGTACAATTAAATAACGTCATAATTATCAGCGAATTCTCTCAGGGAATAGCGTCTAAATTTTCCTGACATTTATAACAGTTGCCATGACTAGAATTGTAGGGGCGAATAGCCATTCGCCCCTCCCCCCTCCCTAACTTTTACAATCAAAATTTCCGGCGTAATAATAGAGAATTAGTGACAACACTCACAGAACTAAATGCCATTAGCGCACCCGCAGCACCGGGATTAAGAATAATTCCGAAACTGGGCAACAACACGCCCGCAGCTACTGGAATACCAACAATATTATAGGCAAACGCCCAAAACAGATTTTGACGAATTTTGTTGAATGTACTACGACTGAGTTTAATTGACTCTACCACATCCATCAATTTATCCTGCATCAAAACAATATCTGCAGCTTCCACCGCCACATCTGTACCTGCTTGCATCCCAATACCTACATTCGCTTGAGCTAAAGCGGGTGCATCATTAATACCATCTCCCACCATTGCCACTTTTCCTGCTTTTGACTGCAAAGTAGCGATCGCTTCTGCTTTACCTTCGGGAGGCACTTGTGCCAAAATATCCTCTGTAGTTAAACCTAACTGTTGACCAATAGTTTCGGCAACAGAATAGCGATCGCCTGTCAACAACATCACCCGTAAACCCATACCTTTGAGACAATTTATTGTTGTCTTAGCGTCATCCCGCAGCACATCACTAATACCCATAACTCCACTTAAAATTCCATCCGCAGCCACATAAACTGCTGTTTTTCCCGTGAAATTGGGAATATTGTCACTATCAACTACAACGTTATGGTTTTTCAGCCATGCCAAATTTCCGACTAAAACAGGTTTACCATCTACAACTGCTGATATTCCTAAACCTGGCTCGGTGTGAAAATCTGTTGCAGGGAGCAAAGACAAACCTTCTTGCTCTGCTTTCTGTAAAATTGCCTCTGCTAAAGGATGACTCGCACCGCTCTCCACTGTAGCTGCAACCTGTAACAAACTTCTGGGGTTATCGCCGACAATATCGGTGACAGTAGGATGACCTGTGGTTAATGTTCCAGTTTTGTCAAAAACGATGGTGTCTAATTCATGTACTTTTTCCAGCACATCCCCACCTTTAATTAGTAACCCTCTTTCTGCACCTACTCCCGAACCGACTAATATAGCAGTGGGTGTGGCTAAACCTAACGCACAAGGACAAGCAATAACCAGGACGGCGATCGCTAATTTCAAACTCAAAAGCAGTCCGGAAGTTTCATGTGCCATCATCATTCCTTCATGACTAGCTGTGTCTAAAACATGAGGCCAGATATTAGTACCTACAAAATACCAAAACAGGAAAGTTACTGAAGCGATCGTGATTACGCCATAGGTAAAATAGCCTGCCACTGTATCCGCCAGATTTTGAATGGGTGCTTTGCGGGTTTGAGCATCTTCGACTAATTTGACAATTTGAGCTAATGTAGTTTCTGAACCCGTGCGAGTTGCTTGGATAACTATAGTGCCAGACTTATTAATAGTTCCAGCAGCAACATTAGTACCACATTCTTTAACGACTGGTATCGACTCCCCGGTTAGCATAGACTCATCTACAGTGGTTTTGCCATCGCAGATTTTTCCATCCACAGGAAACTTTTCCCCTGGTAATACTTGTAGATATTCTCCTACTTTGACTCGCGAAGCCGGAATTTCTACAGACTCAGATGAATTATTTTCCCCATTTGGTGGGGGAACTAGACGAGCAGTTGTTGGTTGCAGGGAAATTAATGATTGTAGGGTAGATGCTGCTCGATATCTCGCTTGTTGTTCGAGAGTTTTTCCCAGGAGAATAAAACCAAGAATCATTACAGGTTCATCAAAAAAGCATTCCCAGCCTAAATTGGGAAATATGAGAGCAACTATACTGGTGGTGTAAGCGGTGACTGCACCTAACCCGACTAAGCTGTTCATATTGGGGGCGTTCCGTAACAGACTGCGGACACCATCAATGATGATTTCGCGCCCTGGTAATAATAAGGCTAAAGTTGCTATTGTTGCGTGGAACCAAATATTCCCTAAAATGGGAATTTCTACGCCGATGAAGTGCCCCAAGTGTCCAATTCCTGACAGAATAATTAGACAAGCAGCAATCGCTATCCGTCTGATTTGTTGCTTGATTTCTTGGCGATGGCGTTCGGCTTGTTTTTTGCCTGCGTCTATTTCGGAGCGATCGAGGCGTGGTTGAGTGGGGAAACCGTTATCTGTGAGTTTTTGAGCCAGGTTTTCTGGGTTGATACCTGTTTCACATTCGACGGTTGCGACTTCGGTTGCCAGGTTGACGCGGGCGGAGATGACACCTGTTTGTTGAGTCAGTTGGCGTTCGACTGCTTTGACACATCCTGCGCATTTCATCCCACTCACATCGAGGGTGATGGTTTCTGGTGGGGAGTGTGTGGTAGATTTTTTTAACTCTGTTTCTGGTTTGGGGGCTAGTTGCATATATTTTTCTCCGCTTATCTCCAGTAATTTGTTAAACTTTCTGCTTTAATATAATCTAGTAATTTAGCGATCGCTCTCTAGTTAACTTATTTTTTTAATATTGTCTGCTGTTAATTTTTAGTTTTTTTATTTATGGTAGCAGTGACAATCTTTTTTGATAACTCTTAATCTGCGTTTTTATATTTGAATATCAATCAAACTTTGAGATAAAAAAAAGGCTTTGGTGAATGATTGTATAATTTTCAGATTCGCGATTCGCCTTTTCTTATCCGAATTTCATAACTTATTTGACAAACTCCTAAAAAAATCTCAATCTTCTCTTCTCTTTTGGTTGTTTTCCCTAATATTTTACCTATCAATACTACTCAATATGATTGTTGCTGATAGGCTATATAAACTGCTTCTAAAAATTCTCTTGCAGAAACTTTTTCTGGAGTTTGTTTTAAACCGATAATTGCTTTAATTTCAGATGCTAATTTTTCACCCAATTCTATTTTTGCTTGTTTAGTCATTGACTTAGAACGTTGGATATAATCTCGAATCACTGCAAAATCTTCAGGTAACAACTCCGAAATATTCGCCTCTTGCAGTAAATAATTTGCTAAATCTTTTGCTGTTTCCGAAGTTGAAATTATATCAGCAACAGCTTTTGGTTCTTGAATTACAATAGTACCCGCCACCCAATCTCCCAGACGCTTTTCTTTTTTACTAAATACAATTAATAACATTCCGATAAACAAAGTATCATCCACGGGACGGAATAAAGCTCTCAAAGTTGCTTGTTGTAGTCTAATCGGTCTGCCATCATCACGAATTACCCGAATTTTCACATAACGTTTTCCCGGTGTTTGCCCTTGCCAAATCGTTTCACAAATTACAAAATATCCGACATATATGGCAAATAAAATTAATAACTGAATTGAAAAAATCCATAGTGAAATTTTATCACTATCGCCACCAAAACTACTCCATATATCTACAAATTGCCAAGACAAAAATATGCCAACTATTAGCACAAAAATTAAAATCAAACTCCAGATAATATAATCTATTATCAGAGCATAAGCACGGTTTCCAATTCCTGCTAAATTAAAGTCTAATTCTACACTTTCTGGAGTTTGTAGAGAGATTTTATTAAAAAATTTCATTTTTCTTACTACTGCAAAACTAAATTTCCCGCTTTCTTAACTCTAAACCCATACCTTCCCGACGAGTTCGGAGGTCATAATAAATCACAGCTTTTATTGTTTGCCAGAATGGTAATAAAAATATAAAGAGACCAAACTTTTGATACCAAACTCCGCCTAACTTCACGAACAGTTTCCGGTTTATTTACTAAGACTCCGAATACTAATCTACCAATTATGGCACTATTAACAATTGATTTAGCCGAACAATAAAAAAACAATAATAACCACAAAGGAATTAAAAACACAAGATTTGAGCTGGAGATACTGACTTGAGAATAAGTCGAAACTAGAGGTATAAAACTTAAGACTAAAAATGGCAACAAACACCACAAAGTTGCTGAAATAGCTAAAGTAATATAAGACTTATAATAGTCTCGGTAAATTCTTATAGCAGCAGTAACAACATTTCCGACATTTAGAGGTTCTATGGATGAAATTTGATTGTGAGACATGATTAAATTTTTGGCATTGCATTGTTCTAGGATGATAATTAAATTTGCATAAGCTTAAACAGTTCATCGCTCAGGGCAAATTTTATGGTACATATCAAAATCATCCCATGATTATGTAACGCCAAATTTCTACTACAAAACAATTAAATTTCCCGCTTTCTTAATTCTAAACCCATACCTTCTCGACGAGTTCTGAGGTCATAATAAATCACACCTTTTATTGCTTGCCAAAATGGTAATAAAAATATATTACCTAGTATACCTATAGCATATCCGAGAAGAAATAATAGTAACTGAAAATTTGGATCGGTTGATTCAACAGGAAGACTTGCAGAGAGAATAACCTGTAGTATTCCAGCAATAATTTGTACAATTATACCAATCGGAATACTTACTAAAGTTGCTACCAACAATATCAAAAAAATCCGTCCTACATATCCTTTAGTTAATTCCCAACTACGTCCTAAAGTTTTAGTTGCCGTAATATTTTCTTCAACAGCCAAAGCCATATCAACAATAAAAAAACGAGTTAAGAATCTAATTATAAAACTTAAGCAAATGACAAAAACAACAACTCCGATTAAAATTATCACAGCATTTGTTATAAAATTTGGCTGAAAAGAATTTGCGATGAGAGGAATAATAATACCAACAATAATTCCTATCACCACAGAAAATGCGAGCCAAACTCCAACTCCAATTAAAAATAAGAGAAAAAAGGCTGATAAAAAAGTCCACATTTTGGGGTTAACAATCCGGCGAGCTTCGCGCACTGTTTCTGGTTGATTTGCTAATTCGCCGAATACTAATCTAGCAATTATTGCCCCATTGACAATTGATTTTGCTGAACAGTATAAAACAAGTAATAACCACAGAGGAATTAGTAGTAGTAAAGCCGGGTTTTCTGGCTGACCAAAAATAAATAATAAAGGTACAGGGATTAAAGCTAAAAAAGGGAGAAAAGACCATAAATTTGCTCTAATGGCTAGACCAAAATACGACTTAAAATGGTCTCGATAAATTCTTAGCCCCGCGCTAACAACATTGCCGACACTGAGAGGCCCCATTGGTGGTGTTGGATTTTGAGACATGACAAAATTTATCTAGATATTGTTTGAATTTTAAATTTCATTGTTATCTTATAGCTGCTCAAGATAGCATAGCTATTAGGAAAATTTAATGAATATTAACTGTAGGAAATATTTAGATACTGTTTTTGGTGAGTCAGGAGTCGGTAATCAGGAGTCAGGAGTCAAATTATACCTAATACTATTTTCATAAAATATTGCTAAAGTGGTTGATATTGAGGTGTTATATCAAATTGATAAATGTCTGCTACAAATATTATAAATTTTGGGTTTAGGGTGTGGGGTGTGGGGGGTAGTAAAATAATAGGAAAAACAAATAAAAATTCTGGTTATCAAAGGGATAAAGTGGAAAAAATTGATTAATTAGTTAATAGTTGAAGTTTGCTCAAACATCATATTCTTTTTTCAAAATGGTATTAGGTGTTAGGTGATAATAATTTATAATATTTATTTGTTCTGAGAGTAAAAATTTTCTATTTTTGACTAAAAATAGTTTCATAACTACAATAAATGGTTTTTGATTAAGGCTTGATTTAATTTTTACTGCCTACACTAACACCAAATTTACTAACAGTTTGGTTCTTACTCTACTGTAATTATACCCTGCCTCAGTGAGGGCATGGCTTATTTGAATTTGGTATGATTTGAAAAAATACTGACCAGCACTGATACCTTTATTTAGACCTCTCCATAAAACCTGTCTCTTATAGGGAACTCCTGAAACCCTTTTCTAATAGAGAGATGGGGGAGTGGGGGGAGAAAAGCCTCTAATTAAATACGTTGACTCTACCCAAATATCCAGTTAAGGGCAATCACATAACTTCTATCTAATATCTACCTTTTATCTTCAGAAAGATGTTTATAAACCATAGCCAGAAAACAGGGCTAGGTAGGGTACGAGGGAGAAATAATTGATGTTTTATTTACGATAATTAAGATTGGATTTTTGATGATTGGAAATGTCTATTACTGCTCAAAATTTAACAATCAATCTACTCAGATAAATTTTTAAACCTAGAAACCAATTCCTTTTATTCCGACCCTTCAATAAATTCATTGTGACGAATATGTTCCAGTTTCTGCCTAACTTCTTCCAACAAATCAAGTGACTTTTCCCTTCTCTCTCTAACCTTATCCAACCAACCGTCAAACTCACTCTGAGATTCTTGCAAATTTAATAAAAACTCAGAGTCTATTCCATCAGTTGGTAAATTATCATCAATAACAACATTCTCTTCTACTTCCTGCTTATGTATGGCCATAACTATCAATCCTTTCTTCAACAAATTAACAAACTAACTGTAAAATAGCTGATTTTACACATTATCACAAAAGAAATAAAAAAAAGCTAAATCCCTTTCAAAAGTTCAGACTGAAATTTTATTCAAAAAAAGTATTAATATTAAAATATCTCACTATCTAAACAAAGTATTGTTATGAATATTAACCGTTGGATTCGCCGTCGGGAAAAAAATTGGAAACATTTAGATAGTTTATTAAGACAGGTAGAAAAAAAGGGATTAAAATCATTGCCCGCAGCTCAAATTCAGGAAATGGCCAGTTTGTATCGTTCTGTTTCGGCAGATTTGGCCCGCGCTAAAACCCAGCAAGTGGGAAATATTCTGGAGCAAGATTTACAAAGGTTAACCGCTCGTGGTTACACTCAAATTTATCAGGGAAACAGGAAGCAGGAATGGCAAGCAGTCTGGGAGTTTTTGCAATGGGGTTTTCCGAAACTGGTGCAACAAACCTGGGCTTATACGGCGATCGCGACGGCATTTTTTTTGCTAGGTGGACTGGTGGCCTGGTGGTATAGTTGGCAAGACCCGGTGTTTATGTCTTTGATAGTGCCAGAATCTTTGATTTCTCAGGTGCGCGATCGCCAGGAGTTGTGGATGGGGTCAATAGTTGGTATTGAACCTTTGGCTTCTAGCAATATTATGATTAATAATTTACGGGTTTCATTTACTGTAGTAGCTGGTGGTATTAGTGGGGGTATTTATACAGTTTATATATTGGTATTTAATGGATTATTAATTGGAGCGATCGGTGCTTTAGTTGGTCAGCATAATTTAGCTTTTCCTTTTTGGGCGTTTGTATTTCCTCATGGTGCTTTAGAATTACCTGCTATATTCTTGGCTGGTGGGGCGGGTTTATTGATAGCAAGGGCGATTTTATTTCCGGGTAAATATGGTCGAGTTGATGCTTTAAAGTTTTATGGTTTTCAAGCTGCACAGTTAGTTTTTGGTGTAGTTGGGTTGTTAGTTATTGCGGGAATTATTGAGGGATTTTTCTCTCCGAATCCTTTAATACCGGATATTTTTAAGTATATTGTTGGGATGGGTTTGTTGATGCTTTTATCTATTTATTGTAGTCGAGAAAAAAGAGGATAAAAAATCAGATTATATAGCAATCTGATAAATGTTTGCTACAAATATCTAGGGGAATTTTTAGGAGTCAGGAGTCGCATGGGAATGGCTGCAATACCATTTTTTAGGCCGTAAATCATCTTTTTTGTCACAAGGACATCTCCTGTAAAATATGCATGATTGCCCTTACTATTCGTAACATTCTTTTTTCAAAATGGTATTATATAGCAATCTGATTTCAAGGGATAACCCTTATTAATTTTGTAGGGGTGGTTCGCCAACCACCCCTACAAAAAAACTTTTGTCAGCCAGCCCTAATTAAACCTTAAAAACACATTCGCCCGACGCACTCCAACCTCACTACCAATATTAGTTAAAGTTAGCGATCGCAAGTCTTCAAATAACACTTTACCTGAAAGTTCAATTAATCTTAAAAAAGGAATTTCTCCCTCCAAAAACTGCTGCAACTCTGGCAAATCTAAAAATAGATAACCATCATTAAACTGAGGTAAAACTGCCACACTCTCCTGAAAATCATTACGCTCTAAAAAATTACTTTTCTCAGCAGCTTTCAGTGCTTCATCCATAGCTTCCACCGAAGTTGTAAAAATTTCATATTTGCCAACATTAGCGTGAACACCCTTCACCTCAGCCTTAATGATAGTATCGTCAATTCCTGTTTTCCCCTTTCCCACAAAATTACTTGTTAACTGCGTCCAAGCATAAATTTTTTGATTGTCAAGAGTAAAAGCTCCTAAACTATCATCCTGAGCCGTGGCAATTTCATCCAGATGAGCGATCGCTTCTGTCACTTCTGGAGATTTTTTAACTACAAAAATCAAATCTGGCTGTAGTTGCTCTGGGTTAGGTAACAAAGCTACCGCATATTCACCCTTTACCCAACTAAAAATATCCTCTGGCAGATCGATACCCCAATTTGTTGCCAATTTTTTCACAGATTGATTCACCAAATTAGAAACTATGGTATTATCAGAGATTAATGTCGAAAATTGCTGCCAAAAATTATTTAGGTCAGTGCTAGCAGCTACAAACGAACTAGCAACCGGAATAAATTTTAACGCTGCCACAGGTTCAGACAGAGTAGGAGATGTTGCCGGAATTTTGTCTGCAAAAATTAGAGTATTTTCAGCAACTAAACCCTCTCCTCTTGTCACTTTCAAAATAGTCGCTAAATCTTGCAATGAATTTAACCGAGGAGTTTCTGCTGTAGTTTCCTCAAGTAGTGGCAAAGTAGGCTGTTTCATCCCAGTAGAGTCAAATATCTGAGGAATATTAGCAAATACCAAGCCTATCCTACCCTCTTGAGAATTAGCAAATGCTTTTTGGAAATTCGGATTTCCATTAATATTCAGTTTTGGCACCTGGACATTATTAATAGCATCACGCAATACCTTTGGATGATTGGCAAATAATACAAACTCATCCCCTACTACTGCTGTTGCTAAAGATATTGACTCTTGTGTCTGGGAGTAAATTAACTTCACCCCTTGATAAGACTCAAAGGCCAAATTTTCCCCTGCAACTCCCCGTTTTTGCCAAAATAATTCTAAAATTTCCGTAGTTAACTCAGCATCTTTAGTCGCAACGGCCAACAGTATTCCAGTTTGTTGACCATTACTGCTATCTCGGTCAATATCTGGCGTGGTTACAGCAAAGGTTACTTCGTCCCCCACCCAAGGTTTAATCTCTCGCCGATAGTCAATGTCACTATTTCCTAACAAAGTATTTTTGAGTTGATTAAATTTTTTTGGCCCTACTAATTTCTCTAAACTATTTGGATTTATCAGTAATGATGCCATGAGGGGTGTATCCCTTGACACAAATATACTTGCTTTTTGCTCTGTAGCAGTTTCGACAAAGCTCTCGATTTTACTGTTAGTTAACCAGGAACATCCTCCCAAAGTTAGCATAACTAATAGGAGTAGACAAACTGTGAAAAAAGATACATCAGAACGTAGCTTTATCATAGTTAAAATTTTAATTTTCATACTTAATTATTTGACCATATTAAAGGTAGGTTAAGATGCAGTTAAATTTCACATTCTGAAATCAAGCAAATTAACTCTAAAATTATCTCCATATTTCTGTATCCTATATTTTGAAGTTGTTTCAGCCACCACTAAATTATCTAGATGGATTCACACTCTTAACCTTTATTTATTCATAGGAAGGCAGATATGATGTTTGTTTCACCTCTATAAATCTAGCTATATAATAGTTAGTTAATTTTGATCCCCGGCTACGGGTGGACAAGCGTTTGACTTTTGACCTTTGGCTTAACAAACTAGTTTGAATTTGCTAACTATAGTGTTAACCTCCTAATTGTTGAAGGAGAACAGAAAATATTATCTCCTCCATGCAATGTTATTTATTAACAGTCCATTTTTGATTTTATTGCTATGAGTGCGTCAACTTCTGTTTTATCGGCTTGGCAACTATTAAGAAATCGTGAAATTA
>JASJEE010000131.1 GCA_030064835.1 Microcoleaceae cyanobacterium MO_207.B10
TCCTAAACCTTGCTCTGTATATACTAATAAAGTTTGACCCTGAAAATTCGAGCCGTCCCACAAAAGTTGAGAAAAATTATGAACTATAGAATCTTGACGTTGCCAGCGCCATTCATATTCAGAAAAACCTTGAATAAAATCTCCCTGTTTAAGCAAAACAGCAGCTAATCCAAAGTGAGCATTTACATGATTTTTCTCTAATTTTAAAGCTTGTTCATAATAATTTTTAGATTCTGCAAGCTTTCCTATTTCTAAAAAAATACTCCCTAAACTATTATATGCTTCGGCATAATTTGGTTTAAGTTTAAGAGCAGTTTGATGATGTTCAATTGCAGCTTCAAATTCACCTTTTTCTCGCAAAACACGTCCTAAGTTATGCCATGCTTCTGCATAATTAGGGCGAAGATTGATTGCTGTTTGATAATGAGTAAAGGCTATGTCACTTTGTTCTTTATTCTGAAGTGCTACAGCAAGATTATTATGAGTTTCGGCATAATTGGGATTAAATTTTAATGATTTTTGATAAAAAGCGATCGCCTGGTCAATTTCTCCTAGTTGATAAGCACATACACCCAAAAGCTCTAAAACTAGAAAATTATTTGGTTGTTTTTTAACAATCTCCTGACAAATATTTGCCGTTTTTTTCAAATTTCCAGACTTATATTCTGTCAAGGCTTGTTTTATTTCAGGATTGGAATATTGCATATTTATAAATCTTGGCATATTCTCAGTCAGATAACTATTATCCAGTATTCTAAAACGCTCTTTAACTTGCTAAAGCATAATATCATATTCTCTGATTTTTAGCTGTCTAATACAAATTCAACTAAACTAATATTATTAAGCCAACTTATATAGCAATCTTAAATAGGTTGGGACAAATCAAAAAGTAGATCAAAAAAAACTGAAACTGCGACCTGTTGCCTGTTGCTTCAAAGCGGTAAGATTTTTATAAATAAATAAAATAGGATTGCTATAGTAATTCCCATTCGTTTGTTTGAGGTAATAGGGAACAGAGAACATGAAATAAAAAGATAACTGTACCTCACGAGGTTGAGAAAGCTATAATCATTTTTAGACTTCCGATTAATATTTATTGATTTGTTTGGGTAAAACCAAGATTAACTTTGAGCGCCAAGAAACGAAAAGAGTCATTATTTGACACAAAATAGATAATAAATGTGAAACAAAAATAGGACTAAACTACATCTTAGTTAATTCTTGATACTATTAAGCGGAATTTTAATTTGAAAATTGTAGGTATTACTAAGGTCTATCAATACTACTGAAAATTGAGCAAATTTTTGCTTAATAAATAATATATAGGTGTAAGTAATCTGACAGTTAATCAATACTGAAGCTTACACATTAACCTCTAAATAACTTGCAAAAATATGTGGTCATCTTCTTCAGTTCAAGGCATTCCAAATATACCCGATCTTACTCATCCCCAAGAAATTATAGAATTAGGGGATCGAGTTATGAAAGTATCATTAATACTAATTTTCATCATTGGTTTATTCAGTATAGCAATAGCCATTATCAATTTTTCTCTACCTCGTCTTCCACAATTAGAAAAAACAAATTTTATTACTGAATGGGCAAATCGCTATTCTCGTTTACTTACAGCTTTACCACATTTTATTTTAGTTCTAATTTTGCTAGTAGGAGGATTTTTTCTTTGTTCAACTCTTAGTAACCGTTACCATAATTGGGAACAGGCAAAAATCGTTAAGATAGCTGCGGATGTGGCAGGAGACCGCCTCGAACAAATCGCTCCAAAAGTTCGTTATATAGTAGAAGAACCCTATACATATTATCAGTGGGTTGATAATAAACAGGTTGAAATTAAAAGTACGAGAAATGTAGATAAATATTTGAACATAAATGCTTCAAAAATTCAGGTAAATATTAATCAAGCTAAAGACGTTCAAAATCTCAAAGCTGTTTATGTTGTAGATTTTTCCGCAGAATATCAAGTTACTAATCAACTAGAAAATATCCAAGATTTTTTCTTTGAAATTCCGCCTCCTTATGGCTATTCCTTACTCCAAAACTTTCCCGTCGAACAAAACAATAAAAGACTAACTCCTACTAGCCCTGAAAATTACAGTTTTCCTTTCAGCTTATCCCCTGGAGAAACTGTCAATTTCAAAATCAATTATCAAGCTCAAGGCGCACCACGTTGGATTTATAATGCCAATAATCAACTATTATCAAACTTCCGATTAATAGCATTAGCAAATTTTCCCAAAGCAGACTTTGCAAGTGGTATTGTTCCTACTGAAACTATAGAATAAAATGAAGGTCGTAAATTCACTTGGGTATTTGATGATAATGTTTCCGTCAAAAATCCTTTTGGAGTTTTTACTGCCACAGACTCAGTGAAAAATACAGGAATTTTACCGAAATATTGTGGTTTAAAGCCTCCCCTTTTAAGGGGATAATAAATAAAAATTTTCCTGTTCGTCAATCCTCTTATTTTCAAGGAGAGGTAATTCTCAATTCTCAATTCTCAATTCTCAATTCTCAATTTTTTAACTCGCCTATTAATATTAGCTCCCCTATTATTTTTATGGTGGTTAATTCTCTTATATTTTTCCCTGCCTTTGAGTTTGGTAGATGTGACAAGATTAGGAGGAATTTTCTTTACTTGTCTGCTGACTTTAACTTACTTTAGTCGTTTAATTGATGCTAAATTTGCCTGGAGTTTAATTTCTCCAATATTGCTATTTTTAGTTTGGGGTTTAGGCTCAAATCGTCAAACTTCTTTAGCAGCAATTATTTGTACTATTAGTGGCGGAATTTTACCTATTTTTGCATTATTAGTTCCCTATAGTGAATTAACATTAAGTCTTGCTAGATTACTTTCTGTAGTTTGGCTAGTAATTCTAAATTGGTATTGATGGTATTCTCTTAATAACTCATCTAATTAAAATCGTAGGGGTTTGGTCTTCTCAGTTATCAGTTATCAGCTATAGTGTTTTTAAATTAGATGTAAATCTAGATTGAGGTTTATTCTCAAAAAAAAGTCCTGTCTTGATTACTCTATATCCTGATGTTTACTACTATTTAATGCTGTTTTTCCTTCTTTACTATTCCCTCCATACCTCCATACCTATTTTCTTTTTCATCGGACTCGGTTTCCATATCCCAAATAAAAATGCTATACCAGTTATCAGTTGTCAGTATTAACTCAAATGGTCGGGACAATAAAAAACCCGCTGTTTTACCAACGGAGTTTCCAATTAATCCACATTAATTCCTGGGGTGAGAAAGTTCTGAAAACCTTGACATTCCGGTTATATAATTTTCGTTTATCGGCTTTTAGTTGTTAGTTTTTAGTTAACAATACCGAAGTCAGAAGTTAGAAGTTATAGGTTAAAAGCTAGAACTTTGAGGTAAAAAGTCAGAATTTTGAAATTAAAAGTCTAGTAGTAGACCGACACACCTTAAATGGTTCGTTAGAAAAAAATGGTCAAACCTTTCTACAACAAAAATTATACGAAAAAAGAAATAACTTTGCCTCGACTATGGGATTTGGAAACCAAACCCCTACAGTGCTTTTTCACAAATTATGTAGGATTAGTATATGACTCATGGATACATACAAAGTTATTAAATTAGCAGCAGAAAAACTAAAAACATTACCAGGACATGAATTCGATTTATTAACAATTTCCAAACCAATTTCATCTGATGCTGCTCTAAATCTTGCTAAAGTAATCTCTAAACTTTCTCCACTCGTAGGAAACTTAATTGAGTTTAACATAACTGAATTTTTAAATGCTCAGAACGAATTTCAGAAATTTGGGAAATGGAAACGTCAAGACCCTGGTTTTCCTGATACTATTTTTGAAGGTAAAATAACACCTATTCCTGGATTTGAAATTAAGACTTGGTTTCCTCTAGCAACAGAAATAACTGCTCGTTTTAAAGATAGTCAAAACTATTTTCAAGATGACAATATATATGTTGTTTTGCTCCCTTGGCTTCCTAGTAATTTAATATATGGAAAGCCCTATATTTTAGACCTTTGCATAGTCTCTTCTAAGTCTATAGCAGAAACTCGTGACAGCCATTATCATAACCCGCCAGACTATCTGGTTTTAGAACCAGAAGATACTCAAAAACGGACAAAAAATTTACAACAAACTAACACTAATGGTTACAAATGGCAGGGTAATAATTCTCAATTTAAAGCAGCTCAAGAAATTGTCAAAAGTTGGGGAAATGAAGGTAAATATTATCAACCTACAAGAGAGTATCAACAATTATTGCGACAGCTAATTAATCTTTTTCCATATAGATTAGATACTAATTTTGCCAAAGTAGATAGAATAGTTCACCCTGAAATAGAAAGCTTCAAAGAAAAAATACTACAAACAGATATAAAGGGTATTTCTATTCGCCAATGGGCAAAATTACTCAGTAGTAAAAATACAGAAAAAATCAAGTTAACTCTTCAAGAAAAGTTATTTATTACAGATACTTAAAGCTAACGATATTATTCTTTAGCTCTCTCAACTCCATAAAAAAAGTAAGTCCAATCTATCTCTGAACTAAATGCCTTACGACCTAAATTTTTAGCAGCAATAGAAGCAGTAAATAATCCCCCGAAAGGTTCCCATATAACATCTTCAAAATCACTGGAAGCTTCTATAATTAGAGTCATTAAATCCAAAGGCTTTTGATTTAAGTGAATAGCTTTATTAGAATCAGAATCAATAGTAATCCTTTCTTTTCCACGAAGAGAATTTCTATCCCATACATTTGTATAACCATGAGGACAATAAAACTTAGCTCGCATTTTTGCCCATTCCTCCCTAGTCATAGGAACTTCTCCATCATTTGAAAAGAATGGTTTACCCTCTAAGTTGCCATAAAAATTTGCATAATTCGACAACTTTTCAAACATTTCTGGTGGAGGAAAATACCAAAGATGACCTTGATCGAAATATTTTCTAGTAGCTACATTTTTTACACCACAAGCTTCATTTGCTTTTTTTCTAGGAAGACCTGTACGTTTCCATTCATATAGTAACCACTCCTTCAATAACATTCCATTAATTTTAGGCTCAAATATATATTGAACACAAACTTCTGTTACAACAGGAAATCGTCTAATTTTTTGGGTATTAATATTACCAGCTATATGTCCTTTTCCTTTATTCCAAATATTACAATTAACATAACGCCAACCGTACTTTTCCAACAGAGGATGAACTGTTGCCCAACCTATTTCTGAGTTCCAAAACCACAGGGTAGTCTGAGGAGTTGCATACTTTGTCCACTGTTTTATATGTTTTTCGTACCATTGAGGTAAACTCGAATAATTTGAACTATCTCCTTCAAAACCTAAAACTCCATACCCTCCATCAGAAACAATTACTGTAGGAGTCTCCCATTCTGCGTAATAGTCTAGGACATCTCCATAATATAAATTTAGATATGAATCCTGCCATTTTGTAAATGTTGGCTGAGAATTTAAAGAAATAATTTTGCCTCGACCAACTGTACTAACTGCGCTCCGTCCATCAGAAGTTGGACTTTTGGTGAAATCTTTTTTATTGGCAACTTGTTTCATTATCTGGCAATATAAATTTGGTTAGTTCATACAAATTGACTAATATTATACACAAATAATGATATGTCCTGTCAGATGTCAAATACTTTATCTATCACTCCTCCTCAATGTCGAGCAGCGCGAGCGATGTTAGGTTGGTCTCAAAACGAGTTATCAAAACGGGCGAATGTAGCAAGAGCAACAGTAGCAGATTTTGAACGGGAAATTCGCACACCTATTCCTAATAACCTTACAGCTATTCAAAATGCTCTGGAAGAAGGTGGAATTGAATTTATCCCGAATAATGGTGGAGGGGTAGGTGTCCGCTTTCGTTTTCTATAAATTTTCCAGAGCTAAATTAACTATTAAGATGTTTAGTAATGAACCTTAATTAATAGACTCAAGATTAAAAATCTTAAGTGTAGTAAATCAAAGCTCTTCTAGATAGAAAATAAAGAAGGTTGACAAGGACTAAACGAAAGACGATGCTGAGGCGACAGGCCGTAATCTACTATTCCTTGTTTGTGCTTTTTCGTACCATAACCCTTGTTATTAGTCAAGTCATAAACAGGATACTTTTTCGCCAAACGCATAATCAAAGTATCACGCCAAACCTTAGCCACAATACTCGCAGCAGCGATCGCTAAACACTTACTATCCCCCTTAACAATAGTCTGCTGAGGAATATCCAAACCCCTAATTTGTTGATTTCCATCCACCAAAACTAACTCTGGCCGAGGATTTAATTTTAAAACAGCCCGCTTCATGGCCAATAAAGAACCTTGCAAAATATTTAAGCGGTCAATCTCCCGTACAGAAGCCATACCCACTTTACAATCCAAAGCTACAGCTCTAATCTCAGCCGCCAAGCGACACCGACGTTTTTCTGTTAGTTTTTTACTATCTGTCACCCCACTATGAGCCAAATCATCCAAAACCCCTTCAGGCAAAATTACTGCTGCTGCCACTACTGGCCCAAACAAAGCACCACGTCCCACCTCATCCACACCAGCAGTTAAAAGTGGGGATGGACAGTCAACCCATTTAAGAAAATTTGCCATTGCTACCTAATATTAATTGTCGGCATATTCTCTCTACTAAATCAGAAGTAAGATTATCTATTTCAAACTCCCTATTATTTCTCATTAACTAACTAGTTAGACAAAATTAATTACACAAAATTCAACCTAAAACTTTACTATCCAGCCTAGATAGTGAATATGTCTTATATGTAAATATTTCTGTCTGATTACTTACCACACAAAATATCATGCACAATAAGTATTTTAGCATTTGAGAAAGAGATATTTTTGCCGACATTAAATAAGTTTTGAAATTGATTTTTTATTCTTCTGTGGTAGCAGAAGAACGACGACGACGGCGACGAACAGGTGCTGAATCATCAGCATCACTATTATCTGAATTTTGATCAATATCCGAATCACTTATTTCCACTTCATATTGACCATTATCTTCATCACCATCAAAGGAATTAGATTCGTCAGTTTCTGATGAATCTGATTCATCTAAATCCTGATTTTCGCTACTCCATTCCTCATCATCTGTTACTGGTTCAACTTCAATCTCTTCTCGATCTTCAACGCTTTTTTTAACATCTGTCTCCCCAGGTTTTTTCACACATATAATTGCTGATTTGGGATTTTTAACTGTTCCCTCTTCTAAGACCAAAATTGGAGAAATACCCATCAAAGCATATACATCTTGTTCATCAGGTGTCATTTCTACAGTTACCATTTCAGGAGGTTCTGTAACTGGTCTAATAATCTCTCTTCCAGGCCGACGATTAGAATTTGTGAGTTGATATCCATCTGAAAGGATAGGGTATTCTGTTCCTACACCTAACTCCCTTTCTTGCAATTCTAAAGGTTCATCCTGCATTGTACCTTCTCCAACTCCCACTCGACGACGGCGACGACGGCGAGTTGACTCTTGATAACTAGGATGATTTAACAATTCCACATCAGGAGTATTGCTCGAAGACTCAACCTCTGAATATGTCTGCGTCATTTCCAAAGAAAGGCGAGAAGGTTCAGCTATTACTGGAGGAGTAATACTGACTGGTTTAATTGGTTCTTCAACCTCTGGAGAACGACTAATGGTAGACACACTGGGTTCCAAAATCAGAGTTTCTGACTCATCTGGTAAATGAGCTAAATGTCCTAGCCCATTACAAGTGGGACAAGTACGACCAAAAAGTTCATATATATTTTGACCTTGACGTTTACGAGTTAGCTCAACCAGTCCCAACTCTGATAGTTGAGCAATCTGAGGCCGAGCTTTATCAGCTCTGAGGACCTTATTAAAATGTTCCAAAACTTGTAATTGGTCTCGTCGTGAGTCCATGTCAATAAAGTCTACAATAATCACTCCTGCAACGTTGCGAAGCCTTAGTTGACGGGCTATTTCTGTAGCAGCTTCACAGTTGGTCCAAAGTACAGTTTCGCGAGCCGTAGCAGAGCGCGTAAAAGAACCGGAGTTGACATCTATCACAGTTAGAGCTTCTGTGGGTTGAATGATAATGTAACCACCGGAGGGTAGGTCTACTCTGGGTCTGAGGGCTTCTCGAATAGCTGCATTAACGCGGAAATATTCTAGGACATGGATGCGATCGCGATGATGGTCAATCAAAACTTGTAAAGGTTTACCCCCACTCCAGTTAAGCAAATATTGCTTAACTCGCTTTGTCCCTTCACTAGAGTCCACAACAATTCGATTTACATCTGTGCTATACATATCCCGCAGCACCCGTTGAATAAAATCACTATCACGGTTTAGTAATGCTGGGGCTCTGTTAGAGTTGGCTTCTAGTTGAATAATTTCCCACTGTTTTTGTAATACTTCTAAGTCTTCTAGAATTGCCTCTTCTTCCATCCCTTCTGCTTCAGTACGAACTAATAGTCCCATACCAGCAGGTTTGATTAAAATTGCTAGGGCTCTCAGACGGTTTCGTTCACCCTCCGAACGAATTCGTCTCGATAGGTTCACACCCCGTCCATAGGGCATGAGAACTAAGTAACGACCTGGTAAAGTAACGTTACCTGTCAATCTTGGTCCCTTTGTACCTGTGGGTTCCTTCATCACTTGCACTAGGACTTTTTGTTGGGGTGTAAGTAATTCTGTAATGGAACTTGAGGAACGCTTTAATCGCAATGGCCCTAAGTCACTGACATGAATAAATCCGTTACGTTCGGGGTCTCCAATATTGACAAAAGCTGCGTCTATCCCTGGTAATACGTTTTCTACGACTCCCAGATATATATCACTGACTTGATGGTTACCTGTGGCAACTACAAGTTCTTGTATTTGGTCTTCAGAAAATACAGCAGCAATTCTATGCTGCTCGGCGATAATAATTTGCTTCGGCATTCAATTTCCTCAACTGCTTTAAATAAAACTGTGGCGCTGTCAATCAAGTCATCTTTGATGCTAGATAGGCAATTTGTGATGTTGAATCTCTCTTGTTTGGCTCTGTAATATTTGGCTTTTTTCTTTTTGGATTATGCTTGGTTCAGGTGTTAACTCATTTGCGCTTCAGTTTACCCGATACCAAGTTTAATATTTCCACTTTACTCTATTTAACATTATCAGTAACAAAACACATTCAACGTTTTTACAAATTTTTATATTTGGTATCATTCATCTCTGAATATCTGATATAAATGATACCCTTTGTTGTGTACATATAACTAGAGCCATTCATCCAATTTATCAGCATGGTAATTTTTTGCTTATACCAATTAATTATGAGTTTTTGATTTCCTCTGAATAATTCTGATAATTTGTGGTTTGCATAAATTTCTTTTTGCTCTATCTTTGCACGATTCAGCCTCATAAAACTCAAATCTTAGCAACCCAATTAAAATTAAATTTTACTCTAATTTTCGCGCTCTAGCTACATACTTTACATCTTACTTTTTTCGGATAAATTCGGATAAATTTTAGCAGATGTAGTTGTTTTATCCTGTCCTTAAAATTTTAGTTACGTTCTTATTTGTGAGCAATATTTTTTTCATAAATGCTTACCCCAAATAAGGTAGATTTCTAATTTTATTTCCCTCAATTCTCAGGTTTTTCTAATATCTAGAAAAACTCTATGATGGACTTGAACAGGGAGAAATAATATCCTTTAACAGACTACCCACTCAACGTACTCGCATCCGTAGCGGGGTTTCTCCTAAGTTCAATATTTAGTTCAATACTTTTTGACAATCTCCATAAGTTCTAAGTTGTATCTAAAAGCTTAAGCTAATCATTATATTATTGATTTGATGTTTTAAATCTACTTTACAATATGGAATTTTTCTTTGTTCGGACTGAACTAATTTACCACTAATACGAATCTGCTAGATTCAATTATCCAGTAGATAGGGTATTTCCAAATACTGTTTTAAAAAACCTCCCTTAAACTATAAACTATTTAGACTCAAGAGACTAACACAGGTAATCTTTGAAGAAAAAGATGTTTCAGGCAATCAAAAATTTTGTAATATCCAAGTTTTCAGTAAACGTGATTTATCTCTATCTCTAAATCTTGATTACATTTTTAATAACTTATTGTTCCCAAGATTATGACTATATTATATATAGTAATTTCCATACTTGTGAGGCACAATCAATTGCCTCCGTTTTTCTATATAAAATAATATCAAGAGATTAAGATGAAGTGTACCTGATGATTTAGATAAAGGCTATATTGATTGCCAGTTAATTTTTATAGCATTAGTCTACTTTAAGTTTAAGGCTTTTGATAAGTTTTTATATTGCAGGAAACAGAAAAATCAAACTCAATAATAACTGTAAAACTTTTTTGATTATCATTCACTTGAATTTATACAGTTATCAAAAAAGATTTGATAAAATTGGATTTTAACCAAAATCTTCTAGTTAATTTTAAGTAGTTTCTAAAACTTATCAAAAATTAAAACTTTACATATCGAATTTTTTGGTTTCTCACAAACTTTTCTTTGATTTGAATTTAGCCTGTGCTGAAATTTTAAATCATCAAGATAGATTTGTGTTTTTTTTGACTTCAGGAGAATGATTCAGTTCCCGAAAACAAATAGAACTGCTCTAAACTCATCTCTAATTATCGTTATCTTATCGTTTAATATTTATCACCTCAACAATAATTTTGTACGGTGAGAATGTAGTAAATCAAATTCTTTCTGGCTGAACTGTTCTAGCATATAAATAATATGTTGTGGTCGTAATAAAGTTCCATCATTCTGATAGCTACCTACATAACGAATAAAACCGTCATTATTTGTATTTTCCTCTATTTTTAGAGACGAAATATCAGTCGGTAGATACTCTAAAAACTCCAATTCAAATAAGCGATCGCGTAAGTTAACTACTTTCACTTTACCCGACTTGGTAGTATGTTCCCATATAATTGATGTACTATTCTTAATTCCTTCTACCCACCCTTGCCAATTTAACTTTTCATCTACCAAAGAACCACATAAATTTTCTGTTGAATCATCTGAAGAATCACCTGTTTTCCGCACCTTTAAAATATACTCTGCTTTCTCCAACATTTGAGATAAAGAAGGACTCTTTAACTCTACTTCTTCCACACGATTTATCGGTATACCCACTGGTAATTGAGCCACCAATTTATTCTGAAATGCTACCACATCCATCGATTCTGTGAGTTCAAAATCGACAATTTCTCCCGTACTAGTAGTCCCCAAAGACAAAGCACTAGCAGGAGTAATCCGTGGGCCTGGATGATATCCTCCTGTAAAGGCAACAGGTATAGATGCTCGGCGTACTGCACGGGCAAATAATCTCGCCAAGTCCAGATGGCTAACTAAGGCCATATCTCCAAGTTTACCAAACCAAACTCGCAAACGTTGTACCCGATTTTGATTAGGCACAAACTCACCCGCAAACTCTGGAATGGGTGGCGGTGGAATTACAATATTATGACCTAAGTCAGGACCACATACACCACAATGAGAACAACCTTCAAAAGAACAGTCCGGAACAGTTACTGCTGCCAAGGCTTTCTGTAAGTCTTCCTGAAGCCAGTTTTTATCTATTCCTGTATCTATATGATCCCAGGGCAAAGGTTGGTCAAACACAGATGATAAGTTTTGACCTTGAGTAGTTTGTGTATAATTGTCTGTATATTGAAACACATTCCACTCACCATTTTCTACCTGACGGTATTTCCAACTTAAGTCTGACTCTTCAATAGCTTCACCCCAAGCAGCAAAAGCTCTATCTAAGCTTTCCCACCAAGAGTCCATTCCAGCTCCATTTTCCCAAGCACGCTGAATCACAGATGCTAAACGGCGATCGCCCCTTCCCAGAAAATCCTCCATTGCTGAGAGACGAACATCAGTATAATTTGCTTTTACACCTTTCATTCTACGAAATTCGGCTTTGAGTAATGCCTGCTTCCGTTCAAACTCGGCCACTGAAACTGAATGCCACTGAAAAGGTGTATGAGGTTTGGGAGTAAAATTAGAAATTGTCAGAGTTACTTGTAGCTTTTTTCTACCTTTGGCTCTACATTCTTGCTGTAACCAATTAACTGTTTCGGCAATACCTAATACATCAGCATCAGTTTCCCCAGGTAAGCCAATCATAAAATACAGTTTAACTTTATCCCAACCTTGGTCATAAGCTGTTTTGACCCCTCGTAACAGTTCCTCATTTGTCAGCCCCTTATTAACAATGTCCCGCATTCTTTGGGTACCTGCTTCCGGGGCAAATGTTAAACTACTTTGGCGATTACCACCAAGAATATTAGCAATATTTTCATCAAACCTATCTACTCGCTGACTTGGTAGAGATAGGGAAATTTTTTCGTCTTTGAGACGGTTTTTGATTTCCGTGCCCACTGCTGGCAAAGCCAAATAATCTGAACAACTCAGAGAAAGTAAAGAAAACTCATTATATCCAGTAGCTTTCATTCCTTTTTCAATTGTCTCAATGACTTCTTCTGGTTTCACATCCCTAGCGGGTCGAGTCAGCATACCTGGTTGACAAAAACGACAGCCTCTAGTACAACCTCGCCGCACTTCGATAACCAGTCGGTCATGGACTGTTTCTACAAATGGCACTAAACCTATCGAATAAGCTGGTATAGGAGTTGCCACTCGGCGGAGTATTCTTTTTGGCACATTCGGGCGAGTAGGGTAGACCGAACCATCTTCAGCCATTTCGTAAAACTGTGGCACATAAACGCCAGGAATTTGAGCCAAATCTAATAGTAAGTCTTCTCTGCTTAATTTATTGGCTTTTCCTTCTTCCACAATTAAACCAATTTCTGGGAGTAATTCTTCTCCATCCCCCAGAGCAATAAAGTCAAAAAAGTCTGCATAAGGCTCTGGGTTTGAAGTTGCTGTTTGGCCTCCTGCAAAAATCAAAGGGTAAGTCGGTGTTGAAGTGTCTCCCGTAACTTCCAAAGAATAAGAATAATTTTGCCGTTCTTTGCTAGTAAGAGGAATACCTGCAAGACTTAGCATCTCTAAGATATTAGTCGCCCCCAGTTCATAGCTAAGACTAAAGCCTAGAATATCAAAATCAATCAGCGATCGCCTAGATTCAACTGCAAAGAGTTGTGTCTCAGTGGCCCGCAATTTTTGTGCCAAATCTGGAGCTGGTAAATAAGTCCGATCACATAGTTGCCGTGGCTGAGAATTTAAGATATTGTAAAGAATTATATGTCCGAGGTTAGAAGCTCCTACTTCATAAACTTCTGGATATGTTAATATCCAGCGCACTTTAGCACTGTCCCAAAGTTTGTGGAAAGCTCCTAACTCATTCCCTAAATAACGAGCTGGCTTATGGATTTCGGGTGTAAGTAAATTCTCTACTGCTACTGCCACTATTTCAACTTGACTTTTTATAGCTACATTAGTTCAAGATAGCACCAAAAACTCATACTGTGAAATACAGAGTTTCAGGATGGAATTTAATTTGATTATCACACCCACATGATTTATATCACTTTCTCATATATATTTAGATCACCTACCAGGGTCATCGTTTCACAGAGAATTTAATTATGTAGAGTTTTTCTATTAACCATGGAACCAAATCATGTAATTCGGAAACTTGTATCGAAAGCTCTCTATTTTGGACGACTAACTCCTGAAATTGAAAATCAAATTAATTTTGAACTAACTCAACTTGGTTATATCTCAGATGTGGATTATGAAGCATTGGAGTTGTTAATGGAAGAAATGGATGCTGGCCGCATTCAACTTGTTCCTAGTATCTAATTGCAAAAATTAGTAATATTACTTTTAAGTTGATTTCCTTAAATCTCAGGTTTTCTTCATTAGCCTAACAATATATTAACTTCTACAATTAGACACTAGTATCTAAATCTTCTGACTTGATTATTTAGTTGGTTTAAAACTTTAATTAACCTAAGTCAAATCAGGAAAACTATCTGCACCAGATTGACGGTAATATCAATCTGTTGTGTCAAAATTTATGACCTGGAAAATCAGCTTCAGCCAGGAAAATAAATATTGATTGAGATGCAGTGAAAAACTAGAGTAAATGTGAACTTAATAGTTTTAATAGTTTATAGTTTTTGAGGTTACTTCAGTTAATTGAATCAATACTAAATAAGCTTAATGATATTTTTCAGGGTTGTGTATCTGACATAGAATTATATATAGCAACATGATTTAAGTTCTGAGATGTTGGATAATTTTAGGGAACAGAGAACACAGGATAAGAAAGAAAAAAATGTATCAGATGAATATGATTCTTATATTTTATTCTTTTCTGAAACACCTAAATTCTCACATCTGATTGCTGATTCCTATACAAGGTTATCGTATTAATTCCTATTTAATAAATATTTGCTACAAATAGTTAGGCTATTTCTGAGGATTCAGAACTCATAATTAATAGCTGGAATACTGTGTATTAGATTAAGATATTTTTACTCCAAGATACATCTCATTTAAATTATTTTAATTACCCTGATTATTTGTAACATTATTTTTGAAACTTGGTATAAGTTTTTATTGTTAGTGCAATATATAGCAATCTTATTTCAGTCTTATTTCAGTTGTAATATTCTGGTGGTATAGCATTTCTCAGGCTAGTGAGGTACAGTTCTTTTGATACCCCCTAACCCCCCTTGAAAAAAGGGGGGGGAACTGGAAGTCCCCCTTTTTAAGGGGGATTTAGGGGGATCGTAAATGTACCT
>JASJEE010000132.1 GCA_030064835.1 Microcoleaceae cyanobacterium MO_207.B10
ATAATTGATAATGGATAATTGATAATGGATAATTGATAATTGATAATGGATAATTGATAATGGATAATTGATAATGGATAATTGATAATGGATAATTGATAATGGATAATTGATAATTGATAATTGATAATTGATAATTGATAATTACCTCTCCCTAAAACGGATTGGATTGAATAAAAGGAAAATTTTTTTTGTTTCTCCTTTAAAGGAGAGGCTTTAAACCTTAATTATTCGGTAAACTGTGTTGGTCTAAGAAAAAAATTTTTCCTTAGACTTAGAAACTCATAAATCTAGGATATTATCAACCCCGTCACCTGAATAGTTACGATTTGTCACAACCTATTTAGGATTGCTACATTTGTAAATTCAGTAAACTTATTCCCACAATCTGAATAGTAATGAACCTGTTTCTGAGGTTTTTTTTGAAATCCATCCAATTGAATTTAAGAATGTCAGTTTATCAAATAATATCTATTTAGGGTTTGTTGAAAATTTTTTATTGTGAGATTAGGTAAAAGGCAATAGTTTAAATCCCCAAATATTTCACGTTTTCCAGTCTTGATTTGACAAGGTTTATTATCGCGGAGGGGGAGGCGCGGGCATGGCTTTTTTAATTTTGTCTTATTTAAAATTTTTAATATATCTATAGCAATTTTCTTTGAATTTTGAGATATTTTAGGCTCTAAGACAAAAGCAAAAAGCCAAAGATAGAAGGTAAGCATTCAGCTATTAGCAGTCAGCTCTAAGCTCTCATAAGTGGGCTTTAATGAGTATAGACTTTAAGCACAGGGTTGATAGTAAATATAAATTATGATTCAATTAGCTATTGCTTTTATCTAACATTAAAAGCAATAGCTAATTGCTGAACTGCTGACGGCTGAATGCTTACGATAGAAGAATCAAAAAACTGTATCTTTGTGAATTATGAAAACCCCTATGTTTATATTCTCGACTTTCAGGAAATAGTCAAATTATCACATCCAATTTTATGATTGCTATGTGTGATGACTTTATGATTATAAGCATCATAAATTATTCGTAAAATCAACAGCTGTGACTTGACTTATAGAACTATAAATTCAGATGTGATGTCAAAGATTTCGGTGTACCTATAGGCTAAAGATTTTAATACCAAATTCAAATTCAAAAAATCTTGTTACAGTAAAATTCGGAAGCCCTTCGGAGCTGAATATTTACACTTGTTCTATTAATTCTATTAAGACCTACCACCTACCACCTACCACCTACCACCTACCACCTAAAACCTATAACCAATTAATGTAGCAATATTTTATGAAAATGGTATTAGTCACACCCTAAGAGAGTGTTCGTAAAGCAAAGATTAAGACAACTAGAATGCTTAATATTCGGTATGTTCGGTGGGTTAAGGCCGACAGTTAAGATTTTGGTAAGTCAGGATAAGTATTGCTGCCTCACCCACCCTAAACTAGGATTTAATATTCCTTTTACAAACAGTCTCTAAAACTCACACCCAAAAAATTATTTCAGATGATAAAACTCTCACAAATATGAAAATTTTTACCCTGCTTATTTAAGCTAATATCAGCAAAATTTTTCCCCTATTTTAGAGGAGCTTTGCTGAAGCTAAAAAGTAACAGAAAATGCCAATAATTCAATCAGGTTGACGACAAATACCGAATACAGAAGTATAGCCATGTAAAAATGTTCCTCCACCCACAGGACCAATTTCACCATTACAGAAAAAGCCACTTATAGGAATATTCAAATATCTATTGAATAACCTAGAATCAAAATTAGGCTTACCATATAACCCTTCTCCACGCCCTAAACAAGAAAACATCAGAGCAGCAGCATTACTATTAAGAGTAGGTTGAAAACTAACTTCCCTTTGATAACGTTCTAGTAACATTTCTAAATCCTCTGCTGAAGTGCGAGAATCTCGCAAATGAAATTGAATTCTCTGGCCTGGCCTAACTCGATCGCCAATCGCAATTGCTCCTGCTTTAGGATCTACTCCAATTAAGTTACGAATTAAGAAATCTCCTTGTTCTAAATGTTGCTTAAACTCATCTCTGACTATACCCACAAACAGAGAATTTTGGGCTAGTTTTCTATCTTCCTCGTTGAGACTTTGTATTAAATTTTGCAGAGCTTCTAATGGAGATTGTCTAATACCATCATTGACTATTGGGTCAGAACTGTCTAATTCTTCAACTTCTAGGATAATATTACGTTCTCCTTGTGTGACTCGATAGGGTTTACCAATGGGACGACAGCCTTGGGCTACTATTGTTTCTAGAATAATTTTCCCGGATAGAGTTACCCCTACAGTTCCTTCTTGGTAAAATCTATCTTGACAAAATAACCCTGCCGTGCTTCCGGTTAAGCTACTACTAGCTAATCCTCCAACTTTTGGGGAATTTGGATAAGCATAATCTAGTCCTTGTAGCAGGTCGTTGATTTTGGCTGAGAATGGGTCGGCCAGTATAATAAATTGAGGTTGATCTGTGGCGGGTATTCCGATGAGATTACACCAGTTATCTGGTGAACTGTCTAAGTCTGGCAGTTGTTCTGCTGAGATATGAAACGGTTTTACTTGCACTTCTGGCAGATGTGCCAAGCTAAGACTAATTCCTGGTTCTTGTTCTAGTTCTTCTGCTTTACCTTGCTGATTCATCCCAATAATGCCACCTCCACCACAACCAATCAAGGCTGTTTCTGGTAGTTGTTCTTTCAGCAAAGGCATAAGTCTTGGGTATTCGCTGGTAAAGGCTGATGATATGAATATTAGTCCTAAATCTGCTTTTGTTTGTAATGATTCTAGGTTTTTTTCTACAACTTCTTTGACTGCTGCTTCTAATGAGGAACGGGTTGATAGATAATTTGCCCACCGCATTTTTTTATGCTCCTTTTGAATATATTTATTTGTGAATAGGGAACTACTTAGACTGATAAATAGCGTCTTTCAGTTTAAGCTTTCAACTTCACAGAAAGTTGCCTAGTGTAATAATTACAACTCTCTACAAGGTCTGAGATTAATTACAATCATTTGTTATTTTGGCTAGAGCTTGTTTTTGTAGATTAGTAGAATATAATTTGAACTTTAACACCTGTATTATAGAATACTTGAAGTAAATTTTCTTTGCTCTAAACATAACAAAAAAAATGGGAGTTGGTGATTTTGGCTATGATATTTATTGAAATTTCGATTGCCTTACTCCTAAATTTAAAAACATTTTATCTTTGACGCTCTTTAAGATTTCATAGCTTAATTCACCAAAGCCAAAAAATGAAATAGTAAAAAATAATGCTGGAATTTATCTCAAGGTAGCGGGAAATTTTAGCTTATTACTGTCTGCAGAAAAAGCTAATCTTAATCTTGGAGTATAGTTGAAATGATTGCTTTTTCAAAGCTATGTCTAAAATTAATATGTACTAAGATTTTTTAGCTCTAGCAGTCAGGAATCAGATGTGAGAATTAAGATGTTGATTAAAAGTTGAGAATCTAGTAGTTATCATATTCATTTTTATACATTTTTTTGTGATTCTCTGTTCCTTAAAATTATCGAATATCTCACAACTTAAATCATATTGCTATATTTATATGATAAGAGTTTTACTAATCCTTTAGGAGGATTTAATTATACTGCCAATAGATGGCTATCTATAATTTTCTAGGATTCTGATTAATACTTCACAAGTAAAAGTATTTTGGGAGTAGCCTTGAGTGGCATTTTGGAAAAGTCTCTTTGTCTACAATTAAGTGCTTATGCAAAATTGATTACAGATTTTATGATACATATCCAATCTTATCCATAAATTATCAATTATTTCTTCCTATGCCCTGTTCTCTGTTCCCTGTTGCCTCTCTCAACTAGAAAACTTATTTTCCATAACTAGTTATAATGATATTCATTATTATTTATGAATAATTTATATAATATTATATTATTAAATTTTTAAATATGTATTTGTTATTCAACCTTAAAATGACAGCCTTAGAAACAGTTTTTAATTTTTAATCAAGGCTATGTTAAGATATATTAAGTATTGTCTATCAGATAACTCTATGTCCAGTTTAATGAGTTGGTTTTTGAGGATCAAATCTTAAAAAATCAAGACGAATCTGGCTTAGAGCTGATGACAACATATATAACAGTACAAAGAAGCATGAATCTAATCTTGTTTCTGTTTCGATAGTAAGGTACAATACCGATTTTGCGATTCCTAGACTATTTTTTAGTCAGCCAGGAGTGAATCTCCTAAAATCTGTAGGTAGTAAGTGAGAATAAGAAAATTATGACAAATAACATAGAACAACAAATTGAACAAGAGCGTGAGCTAGCTCGTAATGCTTGTGATGCTTCTGGTGCAAATTCTAAAGAATGTGCAGCAGCTTGGGATGCTGTTGAAGAACTACAAGCTGAAGCTTCTCATCAAAAGGAGAATAAACCTCAGTCTTCCTTTGAAAATTATTGTGAAGATAATCCCGACGCTGCTGAGTGTCGAGTATATGATAACTAAAAAATTCAGCTTACTAGATTACATTTAGATAGTAGTCCATGAGGCAGGTAAGCAACTGAAATACTTCACTATTTTGAATCAGTTGCTTACCATCAATATGAAACTTTATAATAATAAATTTACTTGATAATTTCTGATTATAGTTAAGTCTTTATAAATATTAAATTATTAAATTATGTTGAATTTTTTACCCTTAGCCATCACATCTGGATTGGAAATATTTGTCTGGATGGACTATAGGTTAGCGGTATTATTTACAGTTGTCTTGCCCCTGGTACTTTTGATTTGGGCTTTTGTCAATCAATCTGAAGCAATTCAACGTTTATTGATTATTTATTGGCGGGTATCATGCTTATTGGCAATCACAGTTTATCTAATGATTGCTGCTGTACCAATTGCTTTTGTAACATCATTAACTGCGAGGTTATTAATTCCTATAACATTATGGTTTTGGGTAGATTTGAATGAAGAAATCCAAGAACTACAAAATTCTCCATTGAAGGCAAGCTTTACTTCTTGGCGTTGGGCTGCCACTATTTATAATTCAATCGGAACTTTAGTTCAAATTCCATTTTTAGTCTGTGCTTTTAAACCCCGTAATCAGTTGTTGACCGCTCCTTTTTGTAATGTTTGGCTCGATCCACCCTGGTTATTCAAACAAATTTTTCACCCAGATTGGCCTGAAGAATTTTTGGGTTTTTTAGGTTTTGCCGGGTTGATAATTTATACTATTTTTCTTGTATATTTTGTTTTGGTAAAGTTACAAAGACAAGGGCGATCAGCTACTGGAAGTTAACTGAAAGTTAATATTTGAAGTTAACACAGCATTCCTATTTTGATTGTTAAAAAAATATACTAGAAAAAGGAAACAGGGTTAAGAGTTTCAGGATTTTTATCTATTATTTTTTAATTTGTTAGAAATAATTTAGGATTGCTAGATTTGAAGTTAATATTTTTTTGGTCTGTTATTTGATAATTTTTGAACAATGAATAACATGGCTCATCGTTTGGAACAGTACACTATTAAAAGACCTAATCAAGTTTTAATAGTTAAGGTAGAAGTTGAGGGAGAAATGGATGAAATAGCTATTTTTAAGGGTTTTTCAAGCTCTCTCATGCGTCCGACTGCTTTTGATCCAGATATACCTGTTTTACCTGAAACTACTATGATTAAGAGTATAGATGTAGTAGCTAGTCCATACAATCCAGAAACACCTCACTATCTTAAGCAGGGACTAACCTGGGAACAGATGGAGTCCCTGCTACAAGAATTGGGAGTTTAGCTAACCATTCCACCAGCCGCTTGCAGACGAGCCCTAGCTCGCTTTAAGCCTTGTTTAGCTTGTATCTTTTCCTGAAGATTATCACCATTTTCAGCTTTCTGTAAACGTGATTCTGCATCATTGTAGGCTGAACGAGCTGATTCTTTATCAATAGAATCTCCTTTTTCAGCACCATTGACTAATATTGTGACTTCATCTGCTTCTACTTCGGCAAAACCTCCCATGAGGGCGATCGATACCCAATCTTTCTGAGGACGAACTCGCATTACCCCTGTATCAATAGCTGTCAATAGGGGAGCGTGTCCACCTAAAATTCCTAATTGACCTGTTGTACTTGGTAGAATTACTTCCTCAGCTTCTGAGTCCCAAACTGTTTTGTCGGGAGCTATTACACGCACAGTTAATGTCATTTGTCAAGAATGTGTTGTTGGTTTTGATTTGTTAATAATTTTTAGCTTATGAGTTGCCAGTTGACTTTTGATTTAAGCATCGGTAATCAACAAGCCAACTGTCAACTTTAACCACTAAATATAGACTAACAGGGCAAGATAATTATCAAGATAATTATGCTTCTGCTTTCATTTTTTCAGCTTTGGCAATTACTTGGTCAATGCTACCAACCATGTAAAAAGCTTGCTCTGGTAATTCATCAAGTTCTCCAGATAGAATCATTTTAAAGCCTTTCATGGTATCTTCTAGCTTCACATATTGACCAGGAGAACCTGTAAATACTTCAGCTACAAAGAATGGCTGTGATAAGAAACGTTCTATCTTACGAGCGCGAGCTACAACTAAACGGTCATCTTCAGATAGTTCATCCAAACCCAGGATAGCAATAATATCTTGAAGTTCTTTATAGCGTTGTAGGGTAGATTGTACAGATCGAGCAACGCCATAGTGGTCTTCACCAACGATGCTTGGTTGTAACATAGTAGATGTAGAACCTAATGGATCAACCGCTGGATAGATACCTTTAGAAGCTAGACCCCTTGATAATACTGTTGTTGCGTCTAGGTGAGCAAAGGTAGTCGCAGGCGCTGGATCTGTCAAGTCATCTGCAGGTACATATACTGCTTGAATAGAAGTAATTGAACCTTCTTTTGTGGATGTAATGCGCTCTTGTAACTCACCCATCTCTGTTCCCAGGGTAGGTTGATATCCCACAGCAGAAGGCATTCTTCCTAAAAGTGCTGATACTTCAGAACCTGCTTGTACAAATCGGAAGATATTATCAATGAATAGTAGTACGTCTTGCTTACTGACATCGCGGAAATATTCTGCCATGGTTAGAGCTGCAAGACCTACACGCATCCTTGCTCCTGGTGGTTCGTTCATCTGACCGTAAACCAATGCCACTTTAGAATCAGGGAGGTTTTCTTTGTTAATCACTCCAGACTCCATCATTTCATTGTAAAGGTCATTGCCTTCGCGAGTCCTTTCTCCCACACCACCAAATACGGATACTCCACCGTGGGCTTTGGCAATGTTGTTAATTAATTCCATGATGATAACAGTTTTACCTACACCTGCACCACCAAATAGACCGATTTTACCACCACGACGATAGGGTGCCAGAAGGTCTACAACTTTGATACCTGTTTCAAAAATAGATGGTTTTGTTTCTAGCTCTGTAAATTTAGGAGCTTCACGGTGAATGGGGAAAGTTTCCTCAGTAGTCACTGGGCCAAGTTCATCTACTGGTTCCCCAATCACATTGAAGATTCTACCTAAAGTTGCTGTTCCGACAGGTACGCTAATTGCACGACCTGTATCTACTACTTCCATACCACGAACTAGGCCGTCAGTACCACTCATGGCCACAGCTCGGACTTGATTATCCCCTAGTAGTTGCTGTACTTCACAGGTGACGGAAACGTCTTGTCCAGCTTCATTTTTGCCTTCAACTTTAAGAGCGTTGTAGATTTCGGGGAGACTTCCACCAGGGAATTTAGCATCTACAACTGGACCAATGATTTGGGTGATGTATCCTACGTTTGTTTTTTCTGCTGTGCTTACCATTCTATCTATCTGTATTTTTGAGCTATCCGAACTTTGTCGGAAAGATTTTGGTTTTAAGATTAATATGTCACTTTTTAGAGTATCACTGAAGCGCTCATTGAGGGTGACATTAATTTTTTTGCTCAGGAATTATCTTGAATTTTTGTTGTGTTTATTTAGCATGAAGACTTTATATATCATTAAAAATGATTTTTGTCAATATCATATATAGGTATAGAGTAGTGGGTTGGAATCAGAAATTATCAAGATAACATTTTACAAAATATAGCAATAAGATTTAAGTTGTGAAATATTGAACACTTTTAGGGAACAGGGAACAGGGAATATAAAATCAGAAAAATAATATATAAAAATGAATATGATAACTGATAGATTCTATACTTTTAAGCAACACCTCAATTCTTGCATCTGAAATTCCTGATTGCTATAGCATTCCTATTTTAGTTGTGAAAAAATATCCTAGAAAAAGGGAATAGGGAACAGGGGGAAGGAAGAGTTTCAGCATTTTTATCTATTAGACCTCTCCGGAAAGGAGCGAGCCGGGAGTAGGGATAAATAATTGATGTTTGATATATGATAATTGATTTGATTTTTTATTATTGCAGATGTCTATTTTTTGATTTGTTACAAATAATTTAGGATTGCTTTGCTATTTATAGTGTTTTCAAATGAGATGTAAATCTAAATTTAGGAGGTTTTTGATAATAGAAAAAGCTTGATAATTTAGTAGCCTAAATCCTGGTTTTACCACTATTTAATGCTATTTAACTAACTTTTTTTTCATAGCCCACTGCCAATTATTCATTTCCTTTTTAATACAACTTGGTTTTCACATTCCATTCAGAAAAGCTATATATTAGACCTCTCCGGAAAAGAAGAAGCAGGGAGCAGGGAGCAGGGAGCAGGGAGAAATAATTGATTTGATTTTTTATTATTGGAGATGTCTATTGATGATTTATTGAGAATCATCAATATTGATAATTTTTAACTTTCACTAATATCTGTCTTGGCTCTAATACGCCTAATTGGTAGATTTGCTACTAAAGCTGTGGCTCTTTGATTATTTTCTAACAAAAATTCTGAATCGTCAGAATCTATTTCTACATAGCGAGAGACTACTTCCAGAATTTCTTTTCGCATTGCTTCAATCATTTCTGGATTGAGATCGGCACGATCATGAGCTATTACCAGTTTAAGACGACGTTTAACCTCATCACGACTGTTAGGAGTATTCCGAGAAAAAAATTTTTCTATGATTTCATTAATCATCAGCTTATTATTAACTCCATAGTTAAATTATGATTATTTAAGTTGAGCCAAGATTTTTTAGATTATCCACATTATTATTAATTTTCAACATTAAATAATTTTATATGATAAGATTTTACGCAAACGAGTAAAAAAGTTTTCTGGTTGAGGATTTAAGTCTACAAATTCGACTTTTTCACCATCTAAACGACGGGCAATATTAGCAAATTCAGTTCCTGCCAGGGAAGGGTTTTCTGATAATACTAAAGGTTCCCCTCGGTTTGTAGATACAATTACTTTTTCATCATCTGGTATAATTCCCATTAGTGGAATAGCAAGTATTTCCTCTACATCCTGTACTGACATCATTTCATCTGCTTGGACCATATGGGGTCTAATCCGGTTAATGATTAGATGAATACGCTTGACGTTATGAGCTTCTAGTAGGCCAATTACTCTATCAGCGTCGCGGACAGCAGATATTTCTGGAGTTGTTACAATTATACCCTCTTGGGCAGGGGCGATCGCGTTTTGGAAACCCTGTTCAATTCCTGCAGGAGAATCTATCAAAATATAGTCATACTTTGGCTTTAGTATATTGACCAACTCTTGCATTTGTTGGGGACTAACTACTTCTTTCATCCGGTTTTGAGCCGCGGGCAAAAGTGCTAAACGAGGTTGTCGTTTATCTCTAACTATTGCTTGTTCTAGACGACATTCTCCTGCAATAACTTCTACTGCTGTATATACAATTCTATTTTCCAAGCCTAACAGCAAGTCCAAATTTCTGAGTCCAAAATCAGCATCAATCACAACTACTCGGCGACCTTTTTGAGCCAATGCCATACCCAGGTTAGCTGTACAGGTAGTTTTTCCTACTCCACCTTTACCAGAAGTAATTACAATAATTCTGCTCATAAGCTATTAAAAATAAGAAATTGTCAATATTAAAAGTACATATATATTAGATTCTAGGTGCAAGTCATTGCTTTTAACACGATTGTCTTGCTTTCTATTGGCCCTATGGCATAGGGACTGTCAAAAGTCTCCTGGTTAAAGTCAACTCTAGAAGTATCAGCTTACTTTTATTACATTATTTACATATTTTTGTCAAGTGCCGTATATTACTGGTATTTAGTCTGAAAATCTTACTACTTCATATATGATTAAAAATCAGATATTTTTGAGTTTTAAAAGCTATATATAGCACTTCCCATACTTGTGAGGTAGAAAGTTTTTTAAGTTTAGGAGTTAGGTTGTAACAAACACTTATTAACTGGTTTCATAAACATAACTCCTAATCATAACGGGATTAAATTGAGCGTCTAATTTTTCTTAGTTAAAACTTGTAGTTATGTTCGCCTACCCACAAACTCAAAGGCACAGCTTTACCTTGATTGTTAATTTTTACTTCTACCACAAAAGGTATTTCACCATCTGAGTTAAGAGTACCTTGTATTTGTCGAATATTATGATTAATTTCTTCCCTTCTATCTTCTGGCATATAATAAGTTTCTAAACCATATTTTATTCCCCACACATCAAATTCACCTTTAATAGCTATCTGATTATCTGGCAAATTTTCAGGATATTTTGCACTCACGCCTACAGGTTTCCCAACTTTTGATATATCTAAATTTTCTCTAGTTTCTGGTACAGCTAAAATGACATAAATATCATTATTATTTTCACCACCAAAACTTGCATTAGTCTCCAACTCAAATTGATTCCAACCGGGAAGTTTATTCAAATTATCTTTGCGGGAAATATCATAACTTAAAACTTGATAATAGCCGCGCAAAAAATCATAAGGGTCTACAGGTGCAGTTTGCAAAACTACTCTTGTACCTGTCAGAACAGTATAAATAGCTTGAGCAGGAACTGATAAAATCAATCCTAACTGCAAAGTTAGGGGTAAAATAAATCGCCAAATTGATATTTGCTTTGTCAGAGATTTAGTTTGATTAATAGGTAAATTTAATTCTGAAGAATTATGATTTTGTTTGGTTGATAAATTACCTTGACTAAAAGGGTTAGAGAATTTCATTTTAATTATCCTGTTGTTTTAATTTAGATGGAGAATAAAAGAAGGTTATTTCATTTATCAGTTAGCCTCCTATCAGAGGAACTACGTTAACAGTTATCAGTTTTGAATCAGGGTCATTTCATTCTATATTTGGGCAATGAATTTACTGGCTTTACAGATAGCTAAAGATGCGTTGTCTAAAGCTGGCAATAAGGTATTCTCGTAAATATATAAAATGGAAAAGTTGAGAATGAAATAGCCCTGGTTTTGAATACCTCTGCAATAAGGAGGGTTGATATCAAGAATATTCTCTTTTTTTATCTCCTTCAAAGGGTAAGCTTTCAATCTGAATTTTCTAATCATCAATTATTAATTATTAATTATTTATTATTTACAGCAGATTCCGAAGCTATGAGGTACATTTATTTTTCTTATTTTCTATTCCCTGTTCCCTGTTCCCTGTTCCCTGTTCCCTGTTCCCTGTTCCCTCAAACCTAAAATTTTGTACCTCATAACAAAGGAAAACGCTGTATTTATTTATTATTTAGTAACTGCTTGACTCAATATTTACTTTCATTTTATTCTTTATTCTGCCTTGAAAGAGATGAAGAAGAAGATGATAAATAGCGTTCAAACCATAAACCAGCAGCGATAACTCCTAACCCACATAAAATCAACACAAAAGACTTAAGTATTAATCCCGTATTATATTCAAAAGTGCGACTGAGAATTTGTAAAGTCAGTAAAACTAAACCACCCCAAAAAGCTCCTCTGATTCCTTGCACTAATCCAATTCTAATTAAACCTGCTGCTAAGAGAAACATTTCTATATTTATTACCCAAGTTGCTATTTCGGGAATTTTATTAATACTTAAATGCCAAAAACATAATATTGTAGTTACAAAAATGAATCCCAAAATAACAGTGCTGACTGAATCTAATTACCAACGCTGAGAATCTATTTTATTCGGTCGTGCTAAATACAACCATTCCCAAATAGTTAATGCCATAAATACTAAAACTTCAACTAAAGTTAACCAGCTAACTTCTGCCGTAAAACTTTCTCAGAAGAACTTCTTAATAAAAAATTATTCCAAATACCCTGAAAAGATAAATAGAAAAATCCTAGACTCAAGTACCAAATAGCTAAATTTATTGTTAATGGCAGAAAGATTCTACTATTTATTTTTGGCAAGGTAATATCATCATAACCCCACAATAAAGCAGGAGGTAAAGTTAAGGCGATCGCTCCCCATAAACCATGATTTAATAAATCAAAAATTCGGAACAAACTAATTTCTAAAGCCAGTAATAATATCAATGTAGCTAAAGAAAAAATAATTCGGGAACGACACCAATAAGCTAAGGGAATAAATAAAACAACTGTTACCAAAGCCATATATTGGATTATCGACTGTAGCCAAGAAAATTATACTGAGTAAAATACATTTGATAAGCCTATTAAATAGCCTAATCCGATTAATAGAATAGTAATAATTCTTAGACTTGCTAGTCGTAGACTATAAACCATTACCAAAAATCATAATCCCCAAACAATATATAATCCGTAAGGAGAACCGCCGATATGAAACATTTGAGCCATTAATGCTATATTTGCTCCTAAGATTAATGCTCCAAATATTAATAGCCCATGACCTAATTTTTGTTTTTTACTGGTAGTATTTTGCAAATTATTTTGAATAGTATTTGGCTGTCGCCAGAGATAAAAACCAAGAGTATTAACTACGATAGATAAAGTTAACAATAAAATAGTTTTTGTTTCTCGTGACCACTGTTGCCAGTTGGCAGAAACAAAGGTGATAATACCTAATCCTAGCAGAATACCACCCAGGGAAATTAAAATAGTAATAAAACGATTGCTAGCATTCTGTTCTAAAGAATCAAATTGGTAGCGCTCAGAGCAGAGAGTTTTTGGTAAAAGCGATCGCTAATCAATTCCTCTGCTTGCCATAGTTTTGCTTCTTGGCGAAGTAGGCGACGAAACTTTTCTGTAATCATTTTTTTGTATCAATAAATCATACATACGAGTTTCAAAAAATATTGCTACAAAGTATTAGGTTTTTAGTAGTTATTTAGAGTAACAGTCAGATTAGCTATATACAGTCTTCAAAAATTAACAATTACTTTTGCTGAAACATAAGATAATTAACTAAAAATTTTTTGTTTAAAAAGAGAGCTTTTAAACCTTCATTAATAATTATTTTGCAGTAAACCTGAGTCAAAATATCTAAGTCCTGCAGTCGTTATCGTTCTAATATTTATTAATCTGAACTTAGGTAAATTATCGTAGATAAATCAGCATAAAAAATCATCTATACATCTTAGCAAAATCTACTGCTCTACTAATACGAATTCCTTTTTCAACCACATAAGCAACTTCCGGATAAAATTGGGTTGGTGGTTTTTCAGGCCCTCTAGCAACTTGATCGGCAATCCTAATCATAGTAGGTTGCATCTGCAAAGCCATAATCACACTCTGAGAATTTCCTTTAGCTCCCCCGTGGACAACTCCCCGCAAACGACCCCAAACGATAATATCTCCATCTGCAACTACAGAACCACCAGGATTCAAATCTCCTACAATAATTACAGTACCTGGATGCCGAATTTCTACCCCTGAACGAACGGTCATTTGTAGATACAATGGTTCAGCTAGAGGTTGAACTTTTTCTGTGGGGGTTTGGTTTAGGGTTATTAAAGAAGATTTTTGGACCACAGAATAGCCCACTGTAGCAGCAGCTACAGCAGTCTGGCGACGTGATGTATTGACAACTTTCATTTGTAGGTCTACTTCTGAAAGAGCTTCAGCTATTTCTTGCAGTTGACGAACGTCCAAGAGGCGGTCATAAGCTATTAGTTGTACTTCTGTTTTTGGTTGCCAAAACCGCTCTCCTCCTTTGAGGCGTTGTTTTAATTGCTGCCAAATTTCTGTCCAAGTCATGGCAGTTGGACTTTCTGTATCAGTATTATTAGATTCTGCTGGTAATAGTAATAACAAATTTCCCCCCTCTGTTTTGAACCTGACTTGTAAGTTGGGACTTACTTCTGGTGTTGAGGTGGGAATATTTGAAACAGAAGCATCAGAAGACATAAAGTATGGGATGTTATGTTAAATCGTTTTCTTTGGGGAAACAATTTTATCATATCAGTTATACCAATTCCATAAAATATTGCTATAGTCACGGAATAGTTCAACAATTAACAATTAACAATTAACAATTAACAATTCATAATGACCTCTTATTAAAATAAGGGGATTGACTAAAAGGAAAATGGGGAGGCTTTTAACCTGAATTGTTGAATTAGTAATTGTTAACTATCGAATCTTAATTATTAATTATTCGGTAACAGGGAAGAGAGAATAAGAAATTGATACAAAAAAGAGCAAAAAATGTTAAATATTTCCAGTATCTGCAAACTATAAAATTGTCTACTCCTAGAGAAAAGATAGATTAAAATGTAACGACATTTAGTTAAAATGTGTTTGCTACTAAACTATCTAAATCAAAGTAGTATGCAGTCAAGTTTTAGATACTAATTTTAGAACATAGTTAACATGAAGTCTCAATCAATTTCAAAATCTTTTTTTCGGAGATTTGGAATCATAATCTGGTGTTTATTAGTAGGAATAATTTTTTCTGTTGTTGCTCTACATCTCCTGAT
>JASJEE010000133.1 GCA_030064835.1 Microcoleaceae cyanobacterium MO_207.B10
GGCGTTGCTGATGCGTGGGTATGATTTATATTTATTAGCGATCGCTAAACTATTAAATAGTAACTATTCTAGATTGTTGAGTTTTTATTTTCATACCTTGATTCAGCAATGCCGATTTTTTTTGAGAATTCTGGTTATTGTGGGAAGGAAGGAAGGGAGAAGGGAAAAAGTTTTGCGAGCGCAAACATGAGATTCTACATTACAGAATAATTAGTGTGTAAAGTTTCCCGCCACGCCCTATATAAGTAATTAGAAAACCACAAAATGAATTTCACCATCAATTTTTAACCCATTCTAGAGCTTCGTCTTTTTCTGAAAAAGAAAAACATTTCACTTCTATATTGGTAAAAATTTTATTACTCGCAGCAGCCAATTTAGTCATCCAACTTTCCTCACACACAACTGCTTTTTTCTGAAAATCTTTCAGATGTCGCAGCCCAAATTTTAAGTCTTGCCACAAAGCTTCCAGAGATATTCCCTGAATATTTTTAACTTCCACATAAATTCGTAATTTAGTTTCAGATTTTAATCTTTCCTCAACTAAATTTGTCACTTTCTCAATATCACTAGATTCAATTTTGCCGTCAATATTGAAACCAACAATATTTTGATTTTCTATAGGTATAATTTCAATCATAGTAATTTTAATATTTTTAAATGTAGTTCAATTTTTACCAGCTTTGCCAAAACTATTTAATTTCTCTTGAGCAACCCTAAATCAACTAAATTAATTAATATCAAATTTGCTTAATTAATTGTTGAAAATTATTTTCTTTGTCTGCCACATTTTTATGAAACTAATCAACCAGAAATAATATTTGTTACTAACTTTTCAAATAAAAATTAGTGGCTTATCTTTTACCAAAGCAAATGCTTCAGAATCAAACCGATAAAGACTAGCAGGTCTACCCGCACCCCGCGAGGTTTTTAATCCCGTATCAGATAAAAAGCCTAACTTTAATAGTCTGGCACGAAAATTAGAATAATCAGAAAAATTATCTCCTAAAATAGTTGTATAAAGTTGATATAATTCTCCCAAAGTAAACTCTTCTGGTAAAACATCAAAAGCAACAGGACTATATTCCAGTTTATTCCGCAATCGATTATAACCATATTCGACAATTTGTTGATGGTCAAATGCTAATTTTGGTACTTGTTCCAAAGGATACCAAGCTATACCAGTTACCCCATCAGCAATTAATTCTGCTTCCTCAAATCTAACTAGGGCAAAATAACTGACAGATAAATATCTACAATTATAACTATAAGCAGATTCTCTAGGGTCTCGACCAGGACCGCCAAAGGTGTATAATTGTTCTAAATATAGATTTTTGACTCGTATTTTTTCAGCTAATATTCTATAGGCTGCTGACTCTAAAGACTCTCCTTGTCTGACTAATGTACCTGGCAAACTCCAGTAGTCCAGATATGGTTCTTTTTGTCGCATCACCAACAAAACCAGGAGGCGGTTTTGTTGGGTATCGACTGAAAAAATTACATTATCGACTCCTACTTTAAAGTCCGCTTGATTATTTAGACTTTTTCTGTCGTCGCGTCCTGCCATTGGTATAACTGCTCCCGGTATATATAATCTTTGATGGGAGGCGTTATGGTGCTGCTGTCTCCTTGTTGACGATAAGCTGATGAGGAAACATTCGGAACTTCTAGGGAAGCTATTTCTACTTCTGCACCTAGTTCCCTTAACTTTTGCAAATCTGCCTCTTCTACTTTTATTCCAGGACGAGGAACGATTAACAATCCCACTTCTTGAAAAAGTTCCTTTATTTTATACCAACTGGGTAATTGTTTGATTAAATCTGAACCTACTACTAAGGTAAATTCAGTATCAGGCCATTTTTGTCTAGCATTTTTGACTGTTTCTATTGTGCGATGACTACTGAGTTCTGGATGTAGAGATATATTCTTTTCATCAGACTCAATATCGTTAATCAATACTAACAGCATCGCCGAACGTTTTTCCAGAGATGTTTGATGTGATTTAAAGGGATTATCTGAAGCCCAAACAACTACTTTATCAAAGTTTACGGACAGCCATTTAATAATTTTTTTATGTGCTGCAGTTGGTGGGTCTGCACTGGTTCCAAATAAGGCAATTCTCGTCATTTTGTTTCGATTTTGTATAGGGTTGAAAGTTTAATTATTTTATAAGATAGCAGTTTCTAAACGACTCGCTAAGTTGACTATATCATCTTTTCTAGCAATTACTTCTATCCATTCATTAGGAATATTTTCCATACCATAATATATTCCTGCTAAACCACCAGTCACAGCTCCAGTTGTATCAGTATCTTCTCCTAAATTCACAGCTTTTAAAACTGCTTCAGCAAAAGAATTTGTAGTTAATAAACACCATAAAGAAGCTTCTAAAGTATCAAGTACATAACCACTAGCATGAATTCTGGTTGGAGGTAGAGTCTGAATATCACCACCTAATACCTTCTTAAACCTAGACAGCTCTCCTTTATACTGTTCTTGAGAGTATATTTCTTGAATATTTTTTATTCCTTGTAAGTAGGCTGTCTTTGGCTCTAAACCTTCTAATAAACAAATAGCTATACTAATATAAATTCCACAAGCCATTTGCGACCTAATATGACCGTGAGTGATACAAGAACAGTCGTGAACTCTTTGAATTAATTCCGGAAAATCAACATTTTTATAATCATAAGCTAGGGGTAAAATTCTCATTAGAGAACCATTGCCATTATTTCGATCTTCTTTTCCTCCAGCTTCCACAGCTTTAGCACCTTTTTTGATCCGAGCAATAGCTGCAGCAGTCGTCCCCCCAATATCAAAAACTTTACCACGAGGAGTCCAATAATCTTCATAGCGCCATTTATAAAAAGACTGAGCGATCGCTTCTAAATCAAATCCTGCACACAGACACTCAGCCAAACATAATGTCATTGAACTATCATCAGACCATGTACCTGGTGGTTGGTTATGTGCACCATAACCGATCATTTCTGTGACAGGTTTAATTTTTCTTTCGTTGCGACTGGAAAATTCCACAGGTACACCAAGAGCATCTCCAATACACAAACCCATTAAGCCTGATAATACTTTTGAATTATTCATGTCTAACTCTTAATTTATACTGATGCTATGATTCCTTTAAGGTTGATAAATACCAACAATTTTTTCTGAAGCAAAAATCAGCTTTGAAATTTCTTATTTTTTGTTTTATCTGTGAGTTCTTGTAACTTTTGAGAAATTCTCATCGGCGGTGCGCTAGGATTTTTTAGACTACGAATTTCCTGGGGTAAACTAGCAACAGAAACAGCAGTACGTTTAGCAATTACTTCTAAAGTTTCTGGTGTTTGTACTCTTTTACCCCCTTTAATTACTAATTCCATTAATTTTATCGGAGAATTCATTTCTTGGTCTGTTCCATTTGATACATCTTCATCAATTAACTGCAAATAATCAACTTTAATTTTACCATTTTCCAAATATCTATATATTTGTTTTCGACCAGGATAAGTCACCTTACTACTAGATTTTTTCATAACTGGAATTCCGTCTATTTCCACTAACTTATATACACCATTCACAGGAGAACCAGTTACCAATTTAGTACCAATACCATAACCATCAATACAAGCATTTTCAGCCAGAAGTTTAGCTATTTCCCATTCATCAATATCCCCACTAGCAAAAATTTTTACTTCTGGTAGAAGCGATCGCACCTCCTGTGACAACTTACCTATGTCTCCGGAGTCTAACCTAACTCCAGTTACCTGTGTTTTTCCCTGAGCAACTCGTTTTGATAATAACTTAGCTGCTGTCAAAGTATCGTAAGTATCTATTAATAAAGGTGCATTGGGGAAATATCGCTCAAAAGCCAGAAAAGCATCCTCCTCCGTACCTTCCACCGCTGATATTGCCATCACCAACGCATGAGCCATTGTACCCGCAGGCTTCCGACCTAATTTTAAAGCAGCCAATACATTAGAAGTACCATCCATACCAGCAGCCAAAGCAGCTCGGGCAGCCCAAACACTAGCTTGAGGACTAAAAGCCCGCCTAGTACCAAATTCGAGTAAGTTAACCCCATCACCAGCAATATCCCGCATTCTCGCTGCTTTCGTAGCAATTAAAGTTTGGTAGTTCAGAGTATTTAATAGATATGTTTCCACCAACTGAGCTTGCCAAAGCGGAGCTTCTACCCGCAGCAAAGGTTGATGGGGAAATACTGCTGTTCCCTCTGGCACGGCCCAAACATCTCCTGTAAACTTAGCCTCTGCCAAAAGTGACCAAAATTGCTCAGGGGCATTGACAAAAATTTCGGTTGACTGTATAGCTGCAATTTGTGGGGCAGTAAATCGAATTTTCTCCAGATAATCTAATGCTTGTGCCAAACCCATGGCAATAAGATAGCCAAAACCCTCTGGCAGTTTTCGCACAAATAGTTCAAAGCTGGCTTGCCGTTGGTCTATTTTCTCTCCAACGTAGCAGGCTGCCATTGTCAGTTGATAGAGGTCTGTTAACAGACTATAGTCTTCTGGAGCAAGGGAAAGTTCTTGGTCTTCTGAAATCATGGGGCAACTTCCTATTAGGCTGCTAGTTTTAAATTATAGTGATTTTCACCATATCTGTCTAGGGGATTTTAATTATTCTTAGGAAAATTATTAATAATTCCGATTTCGTGACAGAGAGTTCTATTTAGAAATAGGTTATAGAATCAAGATAGTAGTTAGCAGTTATTATAGTGACTTTAATTAAAAACCTTGTTTGAAGTTATCTTCTTTGAGTAGATGTGCTATACTACAAGTACAAATATATGATGGGCATTTTTGTGAGTTATTACTCATAATTATTAACGGTAACTTTAGAAAAAATATAGATGTAATTTATAAGGATTGTAAAGATTATATACAAAATATTCAAGTTTTACGTCGATTTTACTTTGATCCCTGTCGTGAATAATTACGAAATAATACGAGTTAAAAAAATATATTACGACTGTCTTCAGATTTGGTAAGAACAAGGTAGAGTAAGAGTGTAGAGAAAAAAAAGTTTTATCGACGAACAAAGAGGAGGATAATTATGAAGATTTTCCAATCTATAGAAAAGGCAGCTGTTTATCTATCAGAAGCAATTAGTCGGATTTTTGGTCCTAGCGATGATATGTATCCAATGATTGGTTTAAATTCATTTGAAGGAGACCCCTACAAAGGACCTAATTGGGCAGACTAATACAAAGATAAAAAAAATAAATTGTGGGAAAAAGCATAAATAGTTTAAAACCCCATCTCTAAACAGAGGTGGGGTAAATTATATTAGATATCTCCGGAAAAGAGGGAGCAGGGAGTAGGAAGAAATAATTGATGTTTTGTATATAATAATTAATTTTATTTTTTATTATTGGAGATGTAGATTATACCATGCGTGAAAAAAGAATGTTATGCTTGAGAAAACTTCAACTATTAACTAATTAATAAATTTTTTCCAATTTATCCCTTTTATAACCAGCATTTTTCTTTGTTTTTTCGATGATTTCACCACACCCAAAACCCCAGAACCAAAACCCCACAACCAAAACCCAAGATAGATAATATTTGTAGCAAACATTTATCAATTTGGTTTACGGATGAAGAAATAATTATTCTACAAAAAGCCAAGCTCAAAATTTATGCTTAAAAATAGCTTTTCTGAATTTTCCAATGATTAATTATTAAATAAATACATTCAGCAAAAAGCAAAGAGCAGCACTACCTAAAGGTACAGTTAAATTATCAATACCAACTTTAGATAAAGTTTCTAAAGCAGTAGCAGCTAATGCCACCGGAATCGCAACTACCCAAGTTTGCCAAATATTGCCTTGAACTACTAACAAAATTAAACTGCAAATAATATAGCTAACCAAGCACATAGTTAGGGAACCTTCCCAACTTTTTTTCATTCCCCAAACTTCATAGGGATGCTTACCAAAATTTTGACCAATGACTGCTGCTAAACCATCGCCCCAAGCCATAATTAATATACCCAGGGCTGCATACTGGGGTTGGTTTAAGGGCCAAAACCAAGCGATGAGAGTGCCGATACTAACCGCATAGAAAAAAGTCCCAAGACTTTTTCGCCCCACACTATTAACACTGGGAAGAATAGGTAGTTGGTAAGAAATTACAGCGATCGCTGCTGAAAGAACTCCAGCCGCAACACCAACCCAAGCCGGAATTTCCAACCACCAGGCAAGTAAAATCACGTTACCTGTACCAATATGAACTATTTTGCGCGATATTTCTGGGTCTACTTTGGCAACGCGGTTAAGAGACTCGGCCAAAATTAAAATAATTCCTAGCCATGCTCCTACCAGGAAAACTTGTAGCCATATGTTGGGAAATGTGGTTATTATAGACACTATAAATTATTTAAACTATAAACTTAATTTTTGAAATCCTCCCGATACTGCTCTTCATCTCCGGTTAAATAATTACACTTTGGAGAAATAAAGGCAGAGGAAAGAAGGCTTTAGTTATCACTGATTATCTGGACATAAGATTAAGACTAACTGTACCATGATTTTTTATATTTACAGCAAATTCCACCTTTGTCAGGTACACCCATATCGGAACATTTACCGAATAATTAATAGTTAATAATTAATAATTAAGAGTCGATAGTTAATAATTACTAATTCAACAATTCAGCTTCATTAGCCTCTCCTTTTAAGCTATCCCTACTATATAGAACCCATTTGAGATCTTTTGTTGAAATACAAAGCCTTCAGAAAAGGCGTTTTCAGGAGCTTAACAACTATCAGGGTTCAAAAGACCTAAGAATCACGAAAAATGACTGTCAGAATCATCAAACCCAGATGGGTATTAGACTTATAACTTGGTAAATAGATACCAAATGGGTTCTATAATAAGTATTCAACCGGATTTGATATTATTCCTACCAGCCAACAGCCAACAGCCAACAGCCAACACCTATAAATCAACCAACGTAGCAATATTGTTTGAAAATGGTATAAAAAAAACCCCCAACTGGGGGTAAACAATTATCAATTGCTTCATGTTCAAAACAAAATATTCTGGATTAAAATTGAGTCAAAATATAAAGTAAAGTGAACAAAACAATCCAGATAATATCAACAAAGTGCCAATATATTTCCGCCATCTCAATACCAACGTGCTTTTCTCCGTTGTAATGACCAGCCCGACGAGAACGCCATAACACACCAAGAATTAGCAACACACCAACAAAAACGTGCAGACCGTGGAAACCAGTCATCACATAAAAACAGTTGGAAAAGACATTAGTAGTCAGACCATAACCTAAAGTCAGATATTCATAAACCTGACCACCCAAGAAAATGATACCCATGATTGCTGTAACTAAATACCATAAACGCATCCCTGAGATATCATTCTTTTTAATTGCACTATCGCCCTTGTGAATCACAAAACTACTAGAAACCAGAATAATAGTATTAATTGTCGGCAATAATAGCTCTACCTCTGTTTCTTCAGGAGGCCAAACACCTGCATTTGCTCGATAAATTAAATAAGCAGCAAATAGTCCTCCAAACATTAAAGACTCAGAAGCTAGAAAAGTTAATAATCCGAAAACTCTTAAATCCTGATGTTCTTCGTGATGACCTGCTTCTACTGATGCTGAATGAACTGAAGTATCAACTAAATTATCAGTTGGATCAATTGTTGAACCTTGCATAATTTTATGTACCTGAATAAACAAAACTAACTTCTGAGGGTTGATAGCTCAGTAGTTAGCAGTCTATACAACCACTAACTACTTTTAGCTACTCAACTTCTAAAGATGGAAGCAAATAGAGACAACTCTAATTATTTCCTGGAGAATTATCTTGATTACCACTAGCTTGTTGATCTGTAACATTTTTAGATCCAGATCCACCATATACCGATGAAGACTGAGCTTCGGATACAGGAATACCTGTTTCTTTAGCCCTCCTACCTCCTTTTGACATCAGCTTGAACCGCTCTCGAATAGCAAGAGTTTTCTTCGAGCCAAAATCATAAGGACCATAAGTAACTACTGGCAATACTTCCCAGTTTTCAATGATGGGAGGTGAGCTAGTAGTCCACTCCAAAGATAAACCACCCCAAGGATTATCGCCAGCTTTTGGCCCATACATCCAACTCCAAATCATGTTGATGAAGAATGGAAGTACAGAGAAGCCAAGGATAATTGACCCATAAGTACAGATATGGTTGATAGATTCAAACTTAGGGTCATACATAGCAATACGACGTGGCATTCCCTGTAAACCTAATTCGTGCATAGGTAGGAATGTCATGTTAGTACCAATGAAGGTGAGAACAAAATGAATCCGACCCCAGGTTTCGTTGTACATCCGACCTGTAATTTTGGGGAACCAGTGATACATACCTGCATAGAGACCAAACACTGACCCACCAAATAGAACGTAATGGAAGTGAGCTACTACATAGTAACTATCATGGACGTGAACATCAAAGGGAGCTGTTCCCATTGTTACGCCACTAAGTCCACCCATAACAAACATTGCTAATAAACCAATGGCAAAAAGCATTCCACTGGTGAAGCGAATTTTTCCGCCCCAGAGAGTAGCTACCCAACTAAAGATTTTGACTCCGGTAGGAACTGCCACAATTAGAGTAGAAATAGTGAAGAACATCCGCATCCAAGGAGGAGTTCCACTGGTGAACATATGGTGTACCCATACGAACAAACCTACTAAACAAATAGCGAGACTAGAATAGGCGATCGCCTTATAACCAAATATTGGTTTCCGAGCATGAACAGGAATAACTTCTGAGAGAATGCCGAATATTGGCAGAATCATCAGATAAACTGCGGGGTGAGAATAGAACCAAAATAAGTGCTGGTAGATGACCACATCACCGCCCATTTCTGGTCGAAAGAAGCCGGTGCCAAAATTGATGTCAAATAATAACATTACCAAACCTGCTGCTAAAACAGGAGTGGAGCAGAGAGCTAAAACAGAAGTTGCGAGAATTGCCCAGCAGAATAGGGGAAGCTGATCCCATTTCATGCTAGGAACTTTCATTTTGAGGATCGTGGTGATAAAGTTCAACGAACCCAGAATTGAGGAGGTTCCCACTAACACGATACTGAGAATCCATAAAGATTGTCCCGCGTTATTGGTGATAATGCTGAGTGGGGGATATGCTGTCCAACCACTTTGCGCTCCTCCCAAAGCTAAACTAGCAATTAATAATGCTCCAGCAGGAGGGTTGAGCCAGAAAGCGATGGCGTTAAGGTTCGGAAACGCCATGTCTCTTGCTCCCACCATTAAGGGAACGAGATAGTTACCGAAACCTCCAATAGCAGCAGGCACGATCCACAGGAAAATCATTATAGTGCCATGATTTGTCAGGAAAGAGTTGTAGACATTTGGATCGAGAACGTCTGGGTCTGGTGTATAGAGTTCTGCTCTTAAACCCATTGCCATTAGACCACCAATTAGGTAAAAGAAAAAGGCGGTGACAAGATATTGAATGCCGATTACCTTATGGTCTATGTTATAGCCGAAGTAGTGATACCACTTCCAAGCTTTCGGATGTGATTTTTCCGGTGGTAATTTTTGAGTATCAAAAGGAATTTGTGCTTGTGCCATTTCTGTTATCAGTTATCATTTATCAGTACCTCCTACTTCATAACGTAGGGGTTTGTTCACCAAACCCCTACAAAACTAGGAGTTTTGCCAATACTGATGGTAGAATTTTCTTCTCCAAAGTAAAGGGATTTGATTTGATTGATTGTTCTACCAAATCCTAGAAAGCTTTTTTAGTGATCAGCTGAATGAATTTGATTTAATGTTTCAGAATCAACTCCCATCTCTTGAGAGTAGGGACTAAGATATTCTGACTCTGATAAATCAGCAGTATTTACTGCTACAGATTCATTCAATTCTTGTATTTGAGCAAAAGTATTTTCTGCTATCCAAGCTTCGTATTCTTCTTGGGTTTGAACAACAACAGTTGTTCTCATTGCTCCGTGGTAAGCACCACAAAGTTCAGCACAATAAACTGGATATACTCCTGTTTGACTAGCTGTAAAACGTAATTGGGTATCTTTACCAGGAATTGCATCTTGCTTCAGACGAAAAGCAGGTATCCAGAAAGCGTGAATTACATCATTAGCAGAAAGGTTGATTTGAATATCCTTGTTTACAGGAATATGTAATTCTCCTGCCAAAACACCACTATCAGGATAGTTGATCAACCAACCATACTGAATACCGGTGATGTCAACTACCACATCTGCTGGTTTTCCTCCTTCTCCAGGAGTTGCTCCCAAACCATATTTGTTAGCCGCTTTTTCAGCTACTTCTGTTGGTTCCATTCCTTCAGCATCTGCAATCATGGGAGCAGCAATAGCAGAACCTGGCATTTTCGCCAGTTGCTGGTGAGATGGAGAATGATGATGACTGAGCATCATTGTACCACTTGGATCGAATCCACCCATCTGTCTGTATACATCTACACTATAGATGCCAAGACCAATGACAATTATGGATGGAATTGCCGTCCAAAATATTTCTAATGGTAAATTTTCTCTAAAGGTTGCACCATCCCCATCATCTCCTTTGCGCTTACGAAATTTAATCACACAAAAGACGATTGTGCCTTCTACCACTAGAAATAAGCCAGCTGCTATAGTAAACATTACGTCAAAAAATCTATCAACCAGAGGAGCTTGTTCGGAAGCTTGCTCTGGCAGAAGACCATGATGTTGACCTGCCCATACGCTAATTATGGTGACTACTATACCAACTACTAAAGTTATTATTGAGACTGGTACTTTTTCTTTTTCTTCCATTTTACTTAGGTTACTTTGTTGTTCTGGTGAACTGAACCAAACTTACCCAAATCTCAGGTTTCAGTTTTGGATACTTCTTTAATATTTCCCAGAAAATCAGGTTCTCGCAGTCTATAAGTTATTTTCTCCACAAACTTTTAAAATATGTATGTGGAAACTCTATCTACTTAACTTGGTTTAATTAGGTTAAAAACTTCGCTGTTTTTAGTTTCAGTTTTTAAGCATAACCTAGGTAGAGGAGTCTGTGACTTTTTGTCATACCCAACTACTTAGCTTAAACTAACAATCTACTTATAACTAGATATAATTGTTACTTTTTAGGAATATTTTAGTTTCTCTCCCTTTTATTTACAATTTCTCTAGGCAAAGTTTATTTTATTTTAACTATTTCTATTTCTCTAGACAAAGTTTATTTTATTTTAACTATTTCTATTTCTCTAGACAAAGTTTATTTTATTTTAACTATTGCACTGGAAAACTTCACCTTACATTTAGATAAACAAAGTTCCATATAGAATATGTACTCTTAATTTTCATATTTTAGTAATTTTAAATACAATAAAAAGTCAAAAATAAACTTTTTGGGAAATTGGTAAAATATATAGCAATAAACTGTGAAGAAAAACTAAAATCAGAAAACTTTCTAAAGCTCTACAATTATACAAATACTATCCTTTATAGTAACAAAAATCATTCACCTTTATCTCTTTGTCAATACTTAGTATTTGGTTAAATTAGTAACAATAAAATGTAAAATTTATGGCCAACTCTGTTTTAAATAACAATGAAATTATTTACTCCCAGTCTCAAGCACGGGAACGCATTCGTGGCTTAGTATGGAAACTATGTGTAGCCACCCTAATATTGATGGCTATTGGTAGTGCTACCAGAGTGATGAATGCAGGTTTAGCCTGTCCTGACTGGCCGTTGTGTTATGGTAAGTTAGTACCAATGGCACAAATGAACCTACAGGTATTTTTAGAATGGTTCCATCGGTTAGATGCAAGTTTAATCGGTTTTGGGGCGATCGCTCTGATGGGTTTATCATGGTGGCACAGAGAGGAACTCCCTAGTTGGCTACCCTGGGCATCAACTTTTGCTTTTGGTCTCATAGTTTTCCAAGGTGTCCTCGGTGGATTAACAGTTACAGAATTATTACGTTTTGATATTGTTACTGCTCATTTAGGTACAGCGTTACTTTACTTTATGACTTTATTAGTCATGGGTATGTTAATGATTCCATACAAAGGTACTGGCAATGTTGGTAAATTACCTTGGGTGGGATTAACTGCTGCTATTTTCGTCTATTTACAAAGTTTACTGGGTGGGTTCGTTGCTTCTCAATGGGCGTTGCATCAATGCTTTGGTATTGCGGAACTTTGCACGGTAATGAATAGTCACATTTTTGGTGTTGTTCCTCCAACTTTAGCAACATTAACATTAGTAGTAATGGCGTGGCGCACCTCTGCGTTACATCCACTGCTGCGAAATTTAGCAAACTGGTCGGGTTTATTAGTATTAGCTCAAATTGGTTTAGGGGTTATGACCTTCCGGTTACGTCTGCAAATTGAGCTATTAACTGTTTCTCACCAAGCTGTCGGAGCAGCATTATTAGGAACTTTAGTCGCATTTACTGTTATTGCTTTACGCGATCGCCAAGTTGCAAAAGCTTAATTGTTAATATAGATACAGTAATATACCCCTCTTTTGTGAGTTATTAGATTAGAAACCTTAGCTATCTGCAGAAGTAATCTAAAGATAACCTGTTATAAGAAACTGGGTTTGTTGGAGGTCAATAGTAGGGACGTTGGATGCAACGTCCGTACAAGAGCATTTAATACAAACCCGGTTTCTATGCTTTTTTACACCGATACTACCGGAAATGACACTTGATCTAACCTAGATGGGTAGTCCTATACAAGTAACTAAATTTTTCAAACTGGCTAACATCAAGAATTAACTGGCAGTAATATCCGTTTTTATATTGCCGATAAACTTTAGATGACGGAAAAAATAACCAGTTTAAACAGAAAATTAACAAATTAAGAATCCATGCAAGAAGTTATTTCACATAGTCTTCCACGACGTCACGACAATATTCTACAAGTAATTAAAAGCTATTATCAACTCACAAAACCCCGCATTATTCTGCTGCTGCTGATAACAACTGCAGCCGGAATGTGGTTGGGAGCAAAAGGAGAAGTTTCTCCCCTTCTGTTATTCATTACATTAATTGGTGGAACTTTAGCTTCTGGTGCAGCTAATACTATCAACTGTATCTACGACAGCGATATTGACTATATTATGGAGCGTACTCGCTGGCGCCCTATTCCATCTGGGAGAGTACAACCCCGTCATGCTCTGATTTTTGCATTGACTCTGGCAGCTATATCATTTACTTTGTTGACAGTTTTTGCGAATTTACTAGCTGCACTGTTGGCAATGTCTGGAATAGTTTTTTATGTTGCTATTTACACTCACTGGTTAAAACGTCACAGTGTTCAAAATATTGTAATTGGTGGTGCTGCTGGTGCTATTCCTCCATTGGTAGGTTGGGCAGCAGTCACAGGAGAATTAAGCTGGGCAGCTTGGTTACTGTTTGCCATAATTGTTGTCTGGACTCCTCCTCATTTTTGGGCGTTGGCAATTTATATTCGTGATGAATATAAAGAAGTGGGCGTGCCGATGTTACCTGTGATTGAAGGAAATGAGGAAACAGCTAGACAAATTTGGATTTATACTCTAATTTTGATTCCGATGACGCTATTGCTAGTTTATCCATTGCATACAAGTGGAGCAGTTTATGCAGTATTAGCAACTTACCTGGGTGCAATTTTTATTAAGAAAGCTTGGGAGTTGTTAAAAGAGCCTGATAATAAAGATGTGGCGCGATCGCTATTTAAGTATTCCATCTATTACATGATGTTATTGTGTTTAGTAATGGTGATTGACAGTTTACCTTTTACTCATGGAATTACTACTGCTTTAGTGGATAATTTGCAAACCTTTGTTGGTGGTGTAATGGCAATGTTATCGTAGTTACTATTGTCCAATAGTTAGACAATATAATTTTGTTTGAGGTAGGCATTTTGCCTGCCTTTTTGTTTGACAATTTGTAGTTTGACAAATAATAAAAATTATGATATTAATTCGAGCGTAAATAATATCAAATCCTTTTAATTAGCTCAGGACTTACATCTAGTAGGGGCAGTTAGCGAACCGCCCCTGCATTTGGTGTAAAATTTGATATTTTGCGTAAGTCCTGTAGCTATAAAAAAATGTGAAATCTTAATTTACGGATATGCCTTCTACACAAATACATAACTATTGACTACGACTACTCAATTTTATGACCACAGACTTCACAAAAACGACTTCCCAGACGCAACTTTGCTCCACAATTACTACAAAATTTAGGAGTAACTTCTGGCGCTGGTGAAGGTGAAAGGGAGCTACCGCATTTTCTCCAGTAAAATATTGTTTCAAGATTTCTGATAGCTTAATCGCAGCATTTTCTGTAGGATTATCTCCTCCTAGCAATCCTGCTTTAGCAAAAGGAATATAATTAAAACCTGAATTTTGGGGAATATTTCTATCAAGTTGAATTAAAGGTTGAGACTGCTCATGAATAGCAGGAGTCAGAAGAATGAAATTACCCTATACTATCGTGATTTTGTGGTCTGAGGAAGATAACTGTTAGAGACTGTGGCGTTGCTGATTTTGGGTATGATTTGTATTTTTTGGTAATTGCTAAACTATTGAATCACAAATATTTGGGATTGTTCAATATTTTATTTTCATACCTTGATTCAGCAACGCCGAGACTGTTTGTAAAAGGAATATTAAATCCAGGCGTAGGGTGGGGAGGGTGAGGCGCCAATAATTATGAATCCTAGCCAAAATTTAAGTTTCCGCACCCCACC
>JASJEE010000134.1 GCA_030064835.1 Microcoleaceae cyanobacterium MO_207.B10
CCAGGGTCATTTCATTCTAGATTTTAGCAATGAATTTACTGGCTTTACAGATAGCTAAAGATGCGTTGTCTAAAGCTGGCAATAAGGTATTCTCGTAAATATATAAAATGGAAAAGTTGAGAATGAAATAGCCCTGATAACCTACTTTCAATTACTAACAATTATAGACCTCCAATAGACACTTCCAATAAGAAAAAATTAAATCAATTATCGTCAATTATCATAAATAAAATATCAATTATTTCTCCCTACTATTTACTCCCTGCTCCCTGCTCTCTCTTTTCTGGAGAGGTCTATATACTAACGTCTTTATAAACCTTGGTTCATTCTCTGCCAACATTCACAAGCGATCGCCCAATCTTCTTCCGTATGAACAACTAAAACCCTGACTTTTGCATCTGGAGTTGAAATATCTGTATTCATTCCAGCATTAGTATTTTTTTCTTTGTCAATTTTTAACCCCAAAAACTCAAAATCTACACAAGTTTTTTCTCGAACTATTGCCGAATGTTCTCCAATTCCAGCAGTAAAAACTAAAGCATCTAAACCACCAAGAGAAGCTAACATTTCTCCTAGACAACAACGTAATCTATGAATAAACATATTAAAAGCAAATTGTGCTTTTTCATCTCCTTTATTCATACCAATAATAACTTGACGCATATCTCCCGATTTGCCCAAAATGCCTTTTAAACCGGATTCTTTATTCAGCATTTTGTTCAGTTTTTCGGCATCAAAATTATGCTTTTGTATCAAGTAAATTAAAATTGCCGGGTCGATGGAACCGCTACGATTTCCCATCATTAAACCTTCTAATGGAGTAAATCCCATTGTAGTATTAATACTAATGCCATTTTTGACGGCAGCTAGGGATGCACCATTACCTAAATGACAAGTAATTATTCGCAAAGATTCTAATGGTTTACCTAGAATTTCTGCTGCTTTTTGGGAGCAATATTTATGACTTGTACCATGAAATCCATAACGTCTAATTCCTTTTTCAAACCATTCATAAGGAATCGGATAAATAGCAGCTTCTTTTGGCATTTTGTTATGAAATGCTGTATCAAATACTGCGATTTGGGGCACATCTTCTAATACTTTTTCAATCGCTTCAATTCCTTCTAAATGATTAGGATTATGGGAGGGAGCTAAGGGTATCAGATTTTTAATTGTTGTTTTTACTTCTTCTGTGATTAATGTTGCTTCTGCATAATCTGAACCGCCATGAACTACCCGATGACCGACTACATTTATTTCGGACAAATTTTCAATAATTTTAGTGTCTCCTGCGGTTAAAGTTTCTAACATTTTCGCCATTGCAGCTTGGCGTTTTTCTGGGTCTAGTTTAAATTCTTTTTCCACTCCATTTGCTGTTATTTCCATGAAGCCATAGTCGTTACTAGCTGTCCAGTCTATAGTTGCTTCCCAAAGTGGTTTTGATGAAGTTTTTGGTAAGTTTTTCCCAGTTATTTCATACAGACAACTTTTCTGGGAACTTGAGCCTGCATTGAGAACTAATATTTTCATGTATTAAGATAAAATCAATTTTTAATGACCTTTTGAAGAGCGTAATTTTTCGTCAAGATAACAACGGTCTGATAAACAATGTAGCAATGGGCCATTACGTCCCATTTCCACAATACTCACTCCACCGACTAACATGGCAATGCGATCGCGAAATCTGCCCACATCAATTCCTAATAAATCACAAAGCATGATTCTAATAGTTGCTTTATGAGATACTACTAATACATTGCCCGTTTCATGTTTGTCTTGAATTTCTTGAATTACTTGAGCAGAACGACGAGCAATATCTATACCTTTTTCTCCACCGATAGGTGCATTCCAACCTGGGTCTGTTAACCAACGAACATATTCGTCATGGTATTCACTATTAACTGTTTCTGGTGTTTTACCTTCCCATTTTCCATAGGCTATTTCTTTCAAGCCATCCCGTAATTGCATTTCCAATCCTACAGCATCACATAAAGGTTTAGCAGTCGCAATTGTTCTTTTCATTGGACTAACATAGGCAGCTACCCAAGTTAATGAACTATAACCTTTAGCAAATTGTTCTGCCATTTGTAAGCCTTCGGCTGTCAATTCTGGGTTTAATGTACCACAGTAACCGCCTGTTTTGCTATAGGTAGTTTCTCCATGTCGGATAAAGTACAATTTTAAGCTCATGGTATTTTCAGTTATCAGTTATCAGTAAATAGATTAAAACATTCTCTAATACCTAGACAGAATAATTATTTCAAGCATTTTTGGTAAGCAGCAGCTCTAAGCTTTACATAACAGAGGTTTTCCTGATTTTTTAGGTTGTAAAGGGGCATTTCTATCAGTACCTCATGCAATTGGGATGCTGGAAATACTGAATTTTCTTTTTTATCCCCTTGAAGGTTAAGGGTAAACCTTGATACCTAATTTTCTGGTCAATATTTCAGATAAGTTAAGTTTAACATTTTAGCATTTTGTAGTTGTTAGCTTGAGTCTATTTTTTTATAGAAAGAAAGTTTAATAATTTTTCCTTGAGAAGGTATCTGTAAAATCAATATAAAAAATGCCTCAAATAACCACTATTAGGTGGGTGACGGCGGGATGCACAAATATTATTTGATGAGTGTGAGATTATTCCCGCTGTTCCCCACCCTACATCAAGGCTTAATTTTTTATTTATACATACCCTCTTAGGTTAAGGATAAGTTAATTGTCCATCTCTAAGAATTAAAAAAAGCTTTACATCAGAAACATAGAACTCACTTTCTTACAAAAGGATGTACATTTATAAACACAGGACTCTAACATTTTATTTGATAGTATAGTCAAGAAAAAGCTAATATTTATTAACTATCAAACTGAGATTAACTATCAAATATTTTAATGAGTTAAATCAGGTTGATTTCGATATTGTAAGATATTTTCTGTGGCACATCTTGACAAAACATTAAAATTGTATTATTGGGATATATGTTAAATAAATCAAGATGAAAAACAGTTCAAATATCTATTATATTTGTATAGACATTTGGGAAATATTGATCAACACAAACTAACGTTAAACAATTGTTATCAATCGCCATATCAACTAGAATATCTAAACGTGGTCTAAAATACCAGTAAACCCAAAAAATTATCTCCTTAGTTTAGATATAAATTTGGATTAATATTAAGTGTTCCCCTAAATTTTTAAGAGCTTAAGATAGTCTTAGTCCAAGTGTAAAAGGGAATAACTGATAGGTATAGTTCAAAACCAAACAAAATTAGTCAGGTAATCGAACTTATGACAGTAGCACCAGCAATACCAACAGAAATTACAAACCCACTTAATGACCAAGAACTGTGGAAAATGCACGCCTACTGGAGAGCTTGCAACTATCTAGCAGTAGGGATGATTTACCTAAAAGAAAATCCCCTATTAAAGCAACCTCTAACAGCCGAACAGGTTAAGTATCGCCTTTTGGGTCACTGGGGTACAAGTCCAGGCTTGAGCTTCATTTATGTCCACTTAAACCGACTGATCAAAAAATATGACCTGAACATGATCTACATGGCAGGCCCCGGTCACGGTGCCCCTGGTATTTTAGGTCCTGCCTACTTAGAAGGAACCTACTCAGAAGTCTATCCAGACAAGAGCGAAGATATCGAGGGAATGCAGAAATTCTTCAAACAATTCTCCTTCCCTGGTCATATTGGTAGTCACTGTACCCCCGAAACTCCAGGCTCCATCCATGAAGGTGGTGAGTTGGGTTATAGTCTTTCCCATGCCTACGGTGCTGTTTTTGATAATCCTGACTTGATTGTAGCCGTAGCAGTGGGTGATGGTGAAGCTGAAACAGGGCCATTAGCCACAGCTTGGCACTCGAATAAATTTCTCAATCCTGTTCGTGATGGGGCAGTGCTACCCATTCTTCATCTCAACGGATACAAAATTGCTAACCCTACCATTCTGTCTCGGATTACCTCAGAAGAACTAGAAAGCTTATTCGTGGGTTATGGTTATACTCCCTACGTTGTCGAACACAAAGAAGGAGATGATATTAACCTGACCCACCAAAAAATGGCAGCAACCCTAGAACATTGCACCAATCAAATTCGCTCCATTCAAGCAGAAGCCAGACGTATAGGTGAAGCTCATCGCCCCCGGTGGCCGATGATTATTCTGCGTTCACCTAAAGGTTGGACGGGTCCTAAAACTGTGGATGGTCATAAAGTAGAAAATTTCTGGCGGGCACACCAAGTACCGATGTCAGATGTTACCAAAAATGATCATCTTCAGGTTCTAGAAGACTGGCTGTGGAGCTACAAAGCAGAAGAATTATTTGATGAAACAGGTAAACTAATTCCTGAACTCAAAGAAATTGCTCCTACTGGTACTCGTCGCATGAGTGCAAACCCCCATGCTAACGGTGGGTTATTACGCAAAGATTTGAATTTGCCTGACTTCCGTCAGTATGGAGTAGACGTTACCAAACCAGGTCAAATAGAAGTAGGAAATACTCAACTACTTGGCAGTTTCCTCCGGGATGTGATGCGTAACAACATGAATAACTTCCGGGTATTCGGTCCGGATGAAACTGCATCTAACCGCCTCTCTGGTATCTATGAAGTTTCTAAGAAAACATGGATGGCAGAATTTTTACCAGAAGACCTCGATGGTAGCGAACTTTCTCCTGACGGTCGGGTGATGGAAATGTTGAGCGAACATACCCTCGAAGGTTGGCTAGAAGGTTATTTGTTAACTGGGCGTCATGGCTTTTTCCACACTTACGAAGCTTTTGCCCATGTTATTGACTCCATGTTTAACCAACACGCTAAATGGTTGGATATTTGTAAACATGAAGTACCTTGGCGGGCGCCGGTTTCTTCTCTCAATATTATGCTTTCTTCTACTGTTTGGCGACAAGACCACAACGGTTTTAGTCACCAAGACCCAGGCTTTTTAGATGTAGTGACAAATAAGAGTGCTAGCGTTACTCGCATCTATTTACCCCCCGATGGTAACTGTCTGTTGAGTGTTGCGGACCACTGTCTGCGGAGTAAAAATTACGTTAACGTCATAGTTGCGGATAAACAAAAACACTTGCAGTTCCTGACTATGGAAGAAGCTATTAAGCACTGCACCAAAGGTATCGGAATTTGGGATTTTGCTAGCAACGACCAGGGTAGCGAACCTGATGTAGTGATGGCTTGTTGCGGTGATGTGGCAACAAAAGAATCTTTGGCTGCAACTGCTTTATTACGGGAATATTTCCCTGAGTTGAAGGTTCGATTTATTAATGTGGTTGACCTGTTCAAGATGCAGCCAGAAACCGAACATCCCCACGGTTTATCATACCGCGACTTTAATACCTTGTTTACTTATGATAAGCCAATTATTTTCAATTTCCACGGTTATCCTTGGTTAATTCACAAATTGGCTTACCGTTTTGAAAATCACGAAAATCTTCATGTTCGTGGCTACAAAGAGAAGGGTAATATTAATACACCACTGGAGTTAGCGATTAAAAATCAAATTGACAGATTTAATTTGGCAATAGATGTTATTGATCGCGTTCCTCATCTCCAAGCAACCGGGGCCCATGTTAAGGAGTGGTTGAAAAATCAGATTATTGAGCATTTAAACTACGCCTTTGAAAATGGTCGCGATCAAGATGAGATTAATAACTGGAAGTGGCCTTATTAGAGTGTAGGGTGTAGGTTGGGTTGAGGTAACGAAACCCAACTCGGTTGCACCTTATTTATTTTATGTGTTGGGTTTCACTTCGTTCTACCCAACCTACTTTAAGTTTAAATTCTCTCCATTCTTAACTCCTGACTCCTAATTAGTACCTAAATTTTACAAATAAAATACGATTGCTATAATTGTTTTACTGAATATGAGATTAGACTTTCTGAGCAATTTGAAGTGCAGATAAGTAAGAAAGACTAAGGGTATTACCATGATGATTTTTTAAAACTGTACCTAAGTTTTCAAATAAGGTATTACGTCGTTCTGACTCCATTGCTATGTAAGGCGATAAAGTGCTTAAAAGTGTTAGATAATCATCAACATCGTAAGTTACTTCAGATATTAACTCTTCAGAAACTAAGTTGTGAAACTTAGCAGATTTGATAATTGCATTTCCAAAGCTACGAATATTTTTTTGATGAGTAGCGATCGCTTCGTACCCTGTTACATCTGGTGCGTAATTCTGATAAACTGAATCTAATAATTCCTGATAAATTTCTTGAGTTGGTTGGGGCGGAGTATTCCAGAGCAAAATTAAAAATCCATCAGTTTTTAACGCCTCAGCAGTTTTAGCATAACGAACTTCAGACGATACCCAGTGAAAAGAAGTTGCAGCAAGCACTACATCAAACTGACTCTTTTCTAATTCCCACTCTTCAAAAGTAGTATTAATGATTTTAACTTTTTCATAGGAAGCGGAATTTCTGAGAACTACTTGATAAGATTCTGAATTTGGTTCTATGCAAACCATCGAAAAACCTAAATCAGCAAAGCTAGTAGTTGCCGTTCCTGTAGCACAACCTATTTCTAAAATCTTGGCATCAGGAGAAAGTTGAGCAATTTCGACAGCACAATTAACTAATTCTTGCGGATAACTAGGTCTAGTTTTGTCGTAAGCATCAGCTATTATACCATACCAATTAGATTTTTGTTCCAGGTTAAAGTCTTGATACCAGTTATTTTTAGGTGAGGAGTCAGGCATAATTATTTTCAATATATACAAACAATTTATTCAAGATAATCTCAAGTAAAGTCTGATGAAGTCAATTGCGTTAGATGTAATTTAAGATTTACTCCGCTCTAATTAACTTTTGCACAAACTCTTGATGCTCCGCCGAACTAATTCCAGTTTGTAAGACTGCCAATACTTGCTGCATATTTCCTTGCAACATCGCTGCAACATCTAACCACAAACCCGGAAATACTGCTGAATAAATTATCCCCCGCTCGTTAGGTATCAGCGAAATATAATCGCCATCATCCAAACTAAAGCAATCAATTTTTTGGTCAAATACCTGCCAGACAATATATTCTCGTACCCCACTGCGACGATAAGCACGTTTTTTATCCCCAAGATCGATCGCTGCACTACTAGCTGCAATTTCTATAACCAGTTCCGGTGCGCCTTCCAAATATCCGTCGTCGCTTAGGGTAGAATTTCCCCCACTTTCCCAGCTAATAAACAAAACACCATCTGGCTGCGGTTCGTTGTCTATATCCAACCTGACTGTTGGCTCAATACCCATTTGTACTTGAGGTGTAGTCGCTTGATAAACTCCCAACCAAGTGATTAAACGTCCGTGGGGTTCGGCGTGGGGGGTAAAACGTAAGGGGGATGCCATGTAAACAACTCCTTCTATTAATTCAGCTTTTTTTAGTTCTGGCATGGCCTGATAACGGCGCTCGAAGTCTGGACGAGTTAAGCGATCGCCGTTTTCTAGGGGTGGTAATTGAGAAGTAAAGGATTTTGATATTGAAAATGTCATGTTATGAGCCTCAAAATTTAGATCTATATCATTTAATTTATATGGAGCAGGGTCTTTCTGTAGTTTTAGTGCCTCGGCTTCAAACGCATCAATACAAGATTTCAAAACTGGCAACATAAATTCAACTGCAAAGCCAATGTTACGAGGAATAGTATAAATTCCACTTCGATAAGTAGGTTGGTTTGCTGATTGAGGTAACTTAAAACCGTGTGCATTCTTTCCATAACGCCCTTCATGGATGAATGCTGACCTCATTTCCTTATATGCTATGGCACCATATCGAGACAAAGTTAGCCATTCTTTAAGCTTATCGGAATCTGTGTGAGGGTAATTTAACAAAGTAGCACTAACAATTGCATCCATACTCAAGTCATCTGAAATCTGACGGATTATGTACTCATCAGTAATTTTAGGATTTCGACATCTTTTAATTGTACTTAAGAATTTGTAGATATTTTCATTTAATTCTCTTTTTGGCTGATTTACCTCCCGATCCGCTCTCTTCCAAACATCTGCTAATAAAACAATCTGGAATACTTCACCAGCATAAATAAAGCGCAAGGAAAACATAGAAACTAATAAGTTTATTTTTTTTCTTGCACTGATTTATCTCCATATCCGCTCTATTCCAAATGTCTGGTAATGAAACAATCTGGAATACTTTACCACCATAATGCGCAAGGAAAGCATCGAAAATAATACGTTCGCCCTTTTTTTTCTTGCATTGTTCTTTTCCTATGTTCTTTGCCCATAGATTGGAAAGTGCATCAAAAGCTGCCCAGAGCAACACATTAGCTTCATGGTCGTACTCGCTCAAATCTAAATTGCTGATAAATGCGTGTCTTTTTCTCCAATAATCAAAGAAAGCTGTAATTCGCCATTGTAAATATTCGTCCATATAACTTTTTCTTGATCGTATGTTTAGCGCAGTAACTCAAAACACAAAGTTAATTAAGTAGTGCAAGAGTTTTATCAACTTAAATATACACTATTATTTAGAGGAAAACTTTTATGATCCCATTAACTGCCAACAGGGTGTTTTTGTGACGTTAGCGCGTCAGTTTCAAAGTAAAAATAATTATTATAACATAATTAAGCAACATATCTGGAAGGCAGAGGAGTGCTATAATTAACTTGCAAAATTTAAACTCTAATTCTCCAGGTAGAGGTTGAAGTATCAATTAACTGATAAAGATTATGAAAGAGTTAAATTAACCTCTTGCAGAAAATCGGATTTATTTCTCAATGAGTCAAACAAAAGCCAGTAAATAATTTTCTCAAAATTCAAAATCATTTTTGACTAATTTACCTAATTCAATTGTTGTTATCTCTGAAAAATTTATATGTTTGAAGAACTATTTACCATCAACTCTCACCCAGAACCTATTAGTCCGATTCGTCCCCGGAAAGGCGTAATTATTGGTGCTGGTCAAGTCGGAATGGCTTGTGCTTATTCGATGCTAATTCAAGACTGTTTTGATGAATTAATTTTACAAGATTTGGCAACAGAAAAAGTAGAAGGGGAAGTCATGGATTTGGCTCATGGAGTGCCTTTTATTTCTCCTACTACTATCAAAGCTGGAACAGTTGCCGATGTGGGGAAAAATGCAGATATCATCATTATTACAGCAGGCTCTAATCAAAAAGAAGGAGAAACTCGCTTAGATTTAGTAGGTCGAAATGTGAAAATATTTAAAGGTTTAATAGGAGATATTGTCGAACATTGTCCAAATGCAATTCTGCTAATAGTTACAAATCCTGTTGACATTATGACCTACGTTACTCTGAAACTTTCAGGTTTTCCTAGTTCAAGAGTATTAGGTTCGGGTACAGTGCTTGATAGTGGTCGTTTTCGTTCTTTATTAGCACAGAAATTAAATCTTGATCCGCGTAGTATTCATGCTTATATTATTGGTGAACATGGTGATAGTGAAGTACCTGTTTGGAGTAAAGTTAATGTAGCTGGAATGAGAATTTGTGCAGAAGATGCTAAGTCTGGAGCAGAAGCTTGCGATGCAGAATTAGGAGAAATTTTTAATCAGGTAAAAAATGCTGCTTATGAAATTATTCAGCGCAAAGGATATACTTCTTATGGCATAGGTTTAGGAGTAACAGAAATTGTCAAAGCAATATTAAGAGACCAAAATCGTGTGATGACTGTTAGCAGTTTTGTCAATGATTTGTACGGTATTAAAAATATTTGTCTGAGTTTACCGACTATTGTTAATCGTCAGGGTGCTACTAAAATTATTAATCTTCCCCTTAGTAAAATAGAAGAGGAAAAACTGCAACATTCTGCTAAAGTTCTACGAGAAGTTTTTGAGAGTGTGGAATTGTAAAAAAATAGTTGAGGAAATTAATTTAGATCAAAGCCTTTATTTCGTTGCAACTAAACTTATATAGTGTTTTGCAACTTAACTATTTCAACACTTTTAATGTTGGGTTTATCCTAACGGATAAGCTTCGCTAACGCTTCCCTCAACCCAACCTACATAAGAAATTTTTTTAGGAGTATTTTACTAGAGTTAAGATAAAATACTCTTTAAGTAAATTAATTCACACAGAGAATAAATTATGCCTTTTGAACGCGCAAGTGGAATCATATTACATCCTACCAGTTTGCCTAGTCGATTTGGCATTGGTGACCTGGGAAAATCAGCTTATGAATTTATTGATTTCTTAGCAAGGAGTGGGCAAAAAATCTGGCAAATTTTGCCTCTAGGTCCTACAGGTGATGAACATTCGCCTTATATTATGAACTATAGCGCCTTTGCTGGAAATCCTCTGCTAATTAGTCTAGATAGGTTAGCAGAAAAAGGTTTATTGAATGCTAACGAATTAACACCCCTACCTTCAGAAAACAGCGACGTCGCTTATGGTAGGGTAAACTTTGCTGAAGTTATTCCCCACAAAACCAAATACCTGAAACAAGCTTACGAGAAATTCAAACAAAATATTCCCCCAGAATACGAACCTTTTTGTCAACAGCAAGCTTACTGGTTGGATGACTTCGCCCTATTTATGGCATTGCACGAAGCTAACCCAGATAAAACCTGGAATCAGTGGGAGGGAGGTTTAGCGCGTCGAGAACCTCAAGCGCTAAAAGTTGCGACTGAAATTCTCCATGACAGCATTCAATATCAAAAATTTCTGCAATTTGAGTTTTTTGAACAATGGACAAAACTGCGCAAATATTGTAATGTTCGCAATATTAAAATTATCGGTGATGTTTCTATTTATGTTTGCCATAATAGTGCTGAGGTTTGGGGAAACCCAGAAATTTTTGCCTTAAATCCAGAAACTCTCGAACCTGCATGGAAAGCTGGAGTGCCACCAGATTATTTTAGTGCTACCGGACAGTTATGGGGTAATCCTGTCTATAATTGGGAACACTTGAAAAATACTGGTTTTGCTTGGTGGATAGAACGTTTTCGCGCTACTTTACAATATGTAGATTTAGTACGGGTAGACCATTTCCGAGGTTTTGAGGCTTTCTGGCAAATTCCGGAATGGGAGGAAAATGCTATCAAGGGTGAGTGGGTTCCCGCTCCTGGATATGAATTTTTTGAAAAGTTGCGGGAGACTTTGGGAAGTTTGCCTATTTTGGCGGAAGATTTGGGTATTATTACGCCGGAAGTAGAAGCTATGCGAGACCATTTTGATTTCCCAGGAATGCGGATTTTATTATTTGCTTTCGGTTCGGAAAATAATCACCCCTATCTACCTCACAGTTATGTTAGGAATTGTATTGTTTATACAGGTACTCACGATAATGATACCACTGTTGGCTGGTGGATGCGTGCATCTGAGGCGGAGAAAAAGCACGTTGCTAAATATTTAGGTTATGGTTCCGATGCTGATATCCATGAAATTAGTTGGTCGTTGATGCGTGTAGCTTCAGCTTCTATTGCGGATATGGCAATATTCCCCCTACAGGATATTTTCAAATTAGATAACCGCGCTCGGATGAATGACCCCAGCGTAACTCCGGGTAACTGGCGTTGGCGTTATACCAGTTCGGAACTTCTAAGTCAAGATGTGAGCGATCGCTTGTTAGAGCTGACTCAACTTTACAGCAGATAATATTCATGTAACTGAGTAACAGGGCGGGGTAATGTTTCTGAGATTTAGTAAAAGCATTGCCCTACCAACTCATAATATCAATCTTGGGTATAGGGTGTGGGGTGTGGGGTGTAGTTACAGCGCTTTTCAGTTGAGTAGACCACTAAACTCATTCTTAAGAGTCAGGAGTCAGGAGTCGTAGGGGCGATTTCCGTTCCGGAATGCTTCTAATTACGCGAATCGCCCGTACAGGAGGCGCGGAGTTAGTATCATTGTGGTTTATTCATATGAAAACTGCTGTAAATAAAATGTAGGCAACATTTGCACTAAAATTTTATTGCTTGATATGATGTATAGCATTTCCCAAGCTAGTGAGGTACGCTGCTGTAGATCCCCCCTAACCCCCCTTGAAAAAGGGGGGAACTGGAAGTCTTCACAGGGGTAGGTTTTTTACAATAGCTTGTATGTGGGAGAGGGTGGGGTAGGGACGTTGCATGCAACGTCCGTACGGGAGGGTGGGTCCTACAGGGTCTGGAAAATACGCAAGTTGCATTAATAAAAACGGACTTTCCTCCCACACGAACCACACCTCCCACACTCCATAGTCGATTATTAAAAACCTACCCCCATCAAAACTGAAAGTCCCCCTTTTTAAGGGGGATTTAGGGGGATCATTGATGTACCTCACTAGGGTAAAAACCGCTATATTCTACTTTGCTTAATTATTCACACCGTTCTAGACCCCACTACTACACTACTACCAAGGACTACCAACCATCATAAATCCCGCCCAATAATAAGGATGAGATAAATTTTGATTACTAAACTTTCCTAATACTGAAGGTAAAACTACTGCTCCACGAATACCTGGTACCCTTAACTTCCCTTCTGTAATAACTACCTCTCCTCGCAACATTGCTAACTGCGCTTGTCGTAAAGCTTCTGCCTTAATCTTGGCATTATTCAAATGAATATAAAATTCTGTCATTAACCCTAATGTTCCTTCATCACTGACATACCAAATACTAGCTAAAGCTGACTTGACTCCTGCTGCTACTGCTAACCCCGCAAAACCTAATTCGGCATTTTTGTCGCCGAAAGCTGTGCGACAAGCTGACAATACTAATAATTCTACAGGGGGTTCATTCCAACCTAACTCCCGCATTTCGTCTAGGTGTAGTTGCTCGTTACCCCAGAGCTGAATGTAAGAATTATTGGCTTTGCCTGGTTTGAACTCTGCGTGAGTCGCTAGATGAATAATAGGATAGGGATAATTTTGCCTCTGAGTTAAGAGGTTATCGCGGGTAAAGTTTTCATTGATGAATGTGCTGCCTTGCCATAACTTTTGGGAAATTGTCTCTAATTCTACGGGTACTGCTGGTAATGCACCTTGCTGAATAAATTCACTTGCTCCCATTGCTAATACCTGAGTATTGTGAAGCGATTGGTAATTGGTATCCATTAAGCTAATACTGGGAATTAAACTCAGGCTGTATTTTTCAATGAGAAATTGTTCTCCATCGTGTAATGTAGCAACAGGTAAAGTGCGTAAACCTTCATCCATACTAAATAGTAGGGTGTCGATATTTGCTGCTGCTAATTCTGCTGATAGAGGTGCTATTAACCAATCGTATAATTGTTGTGCTGGTGGTAGGTAACTATCAGTAAAACGACGGGCGGGACTTGTAATTTGTGCGCGTAACTGTAGCACAGCTTTCATTAGTTCTTCACGGTTAGCATCAGGAATGGTTTTGAGGATGGGGTCGCTACCTGGTGTATATAATATGAGTTGCAATGCTTCTGGGTAGGCAGTGACATAGATAATGGCTGAGTTGTTGTCTGTTTGACGGGCGATGTCTGTAAGAACTTCCCGCACGTTTTTTGTAGATGTAACTTGAGGTGATAGGTTTAACCCCAGGTAGTTGGCAAATTCGTTATTGCGATTTTGCTCTATGGCTGCTATGGTACTTGTTGTTGATTGGATATTGTTGCCCAATTGAGTAACTGTACCTGTGCTAATATTACCGGGGGCATTATTTTCAATAATACTGATACCATCATTGGTAACAGCAATTTGGTTTCCGGTAGTGATATTATTTCCAGCATTATTAATAATCATGGCATTGCCGCTTTCTGTCATGGCGGTTTGGTTGCCGACATTAATATTATTTCCGGCGTTGTTACTAATACTAGCATCGCCTATTCCGGCAATAACTGTTTGGCTTCCAGTCTCAATATTTGTGAGCGCTTCTAGAATAATACCTCCTGCATTCCCAGATAGAGAACTAGATTCTAAGTCTCCAGTGAGAATGGAACCGTCGGTAGCAGTGATTTCTATTCCACCTGCTTCTGTTCCACCTTTGGTGTTAATATTTGCAGTGGAAATATTACCTTGAGTGCCAAAATCATTCAAAGTAATATTCCCACTGATGCCATCCTCAGCAAGGGTGTCAATATTTTTTGTCTCAATGTTACCGCTATTACTTTGAATACTCACATCCCCACTATCTGTAATACCAAAAGATGCTATGTTATTAATTGTGACATTACCACCAGCATTTAAGTTGATTTCTCCTCCTATGCCATTTTCTGAATAAGTAACTATATGATTAATATCAATATTACCCGGGGTTTGGATAGAGATATTTCCACCACGTTCGATTGATCCTGTGGAAAAGATAACGTCTGTATTAATATTGCCTGTAGTGCTGGTGATATTAACGTCGCCACTAATGTTTCCGCCATAAGAACTAACTTCGTATATGGTAATGTCACCCTGAGCAGACAGAGTAATATTGCCTCCAGTACCTTCGGGAGCATAAGCATCGAGATTAGCTGGCGTTTCACGAAATCTAGTTGCTACATCTTCTGAAGTAATTTTTGCATCTGGTTTTAGGGGTTCGCCAAAAAACGCAGAATCACCTGTTGTATTAATTGCACCATTGCGAGATTTAATACTAATATCTCCTCCTTGACCTCCTTCCAAGAAGGAGAATGAAGAAATATATTCCGTATTGATATCCCCAGAGGCAGATATCTCGACATTGCCCGCTTTACCATCAGCAGAAGTTCCAATCGAACCCTTGGTAGTGTCAACAGCACCATTACGGCTATTAATC
>JASJEE010000135.1 GCA_030064835.1 Microcoleaceae cyanobacterium MO_207.B10
GGGTGCCATCGGGTGAGAAGACGTTGGAGTGGTTGGGGTGGTTAGGGTATCAGTTGGAAAAGCATTCTAAGACTGAGTTTTTGATTGAAAGTTTGGAACCTGTTTGGTTGGAGAATAAGAGGGATAAAAGAATTTATAAGGTGATTTTAGGTCTAATTTTCGGCTGTTTTAGCTGGTTTTTATCTAAAAATATACAGTTTATATTTATACACGGAATTGCAGCATTATCTATTAATACTGATGACAAAAACAATGGTTTTTACCAAAATCCTGCTACAACAGAAGTAATGAAATTTTCTTGGAAACAGTACCGACAATCTTGTAGGATAATTTTGTTATTACCAATCAGGATAAAACAGATATTTACAATACATAGACAAGAATTTTTGATGGAGTTCAAACAGGTGTTTAAGGATAAAATAGTCTTGGGATTTCAAATCTTATGCACTTTGTTTTCATTACTATGTTTATTAGCTTTTCTGTTTGGTAATAGCCCTGATAATGTGAAATTAATTTTTTTAATCTCATTTGTATTATTCAATTTAATGCCAATCTTATTTTTGGGATTAAAAATAATTATAGGAATTATCGGTATTATAGGATTTATGATAATATTTGGAGGTCTACAAACTCAAGAATTCAACTATAAAATATATCCCAATGAAGGAATTTGGCGAAGTTTACTAAATGCTATATTTCTGACAATAATAATACTTCCTATTTCAGTAATTATGGTTCTATTTTCAAAATCAAATAATTTTGAATTAATTAGCGATATATTATTATTCCTGTCAAAATTATTGCCATTTTTTGCGTTCCTAATACTTGGGATGTCTGTTATCCAACACCTAATCCTCCGCATTATCTTTTTCCTCACAAAAAAAGCACCCTGGAATTACGCCCGCTTCCTCAACTATGCCACGGAAAAAATGTTACTTCAGCGAGTTGGAGGAGGTTATCGATTTATTCATAGATTACTCCAACAACGTTTAGCATGGCGGTACGAAAATCATAAATTGTAGGTTGGGTTGACGGAGGAAACCCAACAAAATCTATTAATTAATGTTGGGTTGCGCTACTGCTTAACCCAACCTACTGGACTGTTTCAGCTATGGAAAGAGTTTAAAATTAGGCGAGTTTTTTTGATTTCTTGACCTCTAGTTGGGTCTAATTGTACTAACCAGATTTCTCCTATTTTCGGATTATTCATTTTCTGTTTCCCAATCTTCTCCATCAAGAATAGAAAACTCTGTTAATTCTGGGTCATTTAAAAAATCTTCAGCAGTTTCAGCTATTGATTCTGTTAATAATTTATGGCGCTCGGCTATAGGCAAACGAGCAATTTCTTTGAGGGATAACTGTTTTTTATAATCAACTTCAGATAGTTTCAATTTATGTTGAATAAACTGAATAAAGTCTAGTACTTCCTGTTGTTTTTCAAGTGGTAATAATTTCAGATTATCTATAATTTCTTGTTCAATATTATTATTTGTTATTGCTGTCATAAAAATAATCTCCAATTCATAAAATGTGGCGCTCGCTTGCCCCATCTTTTATTATAGAAAAAGTCTAACTAATTTTGGGTTTCGTTCCTCAACCCAACCTACGGCTGAAAAAGCCTTGTTCTGTTGCTGTTAATTTCATGTTTAATTACCTCAATTAATTTTGTACATTAATTCATTAAAATTACTTACTAGAAATTGCAATCACCTTAATCCCATCTTTAACATTATAGATTGGGCGGTGCGTTATTTACTAACTCCTAAAAACTGAAAACTGAAAACTGAAATAACTACTGTTAGCAACTTTTCAGATCGGAGGAAACTGGCAACTGAAAACCAAAAACCGAAGAATGAAAACTGAAATAACTACATAAAAATATGGATGCTGCACTTAATTTGCCACCTTTATATCAAGAAAATAACAAATTTTGAGATAAAAAAGTAAGTAATTTCCGCAATAATTAAAGAGTTGATGAAGTTTGCCAAATTCCCTTGACATATTTGGGGGGGGTAATATTATGCTACAACAGATAAAAGTAAAAAAAAAAGGAATTTTTAAATAAATCTAATCTACACATACTTATTAACTTTAACTTTTGAAAAAACAAACAACATAACATGAATTTTTGCAGCATAAGCAAGCAAATCCTAACAGCGATCGCTGGTGCAACGGTTTCCCTTGGAACCACCTTTTCCCTCCTAGCTCCTCGACTCCAAGCAGCTAATTTTACTACCACGTTTACTGACGGGAGCGACTCAAGCAAGTGGGTTAAGTTGTTTTGGAGTGGAGAGGACCAGCAGAAGTTTGGCGAAGAAGGTTATGGGTTGATTTCAGGTGAGGAGTTGCTCGGAGTTATCATAATTGAAGATTATGAAGGCCAGAAGTTGGAGCTGAGTGTCTCCGACCTAGAAAGAAAGGAGCTGACTTTCGACCTATCTGACCTTTCTTTTCAATTAGATAACGACAACGACCTCGACCTATCCTTCCCAATTCATTCAGTAGGAATTTTTAATGTGAGGTCTGAAAAGTACGGAGGTGCGGCGCGGAGGACTGCGATTGTATGGGAAATGGGGCCATATCATGTCGGAAGTGAAATCGAAAACTACAAAGTTACAACCACCACAACCACGGCAGCCAGCCACCCCGAGCCTTCTCTCACATTAGGTTTTATCACACTTGGTGGTTTAGTGCTAGGTGGAACCATAAAAAATAGAAAGGCCAAAGGCTAAAGAAGGAGACAGAATGAAGAAGGAGTCAGGAGACAGGAGACAGGAGACAGAATGTTTTCCTTTTCGTGATACCGCATTTTCCTTTTTGTCTCCGAGACAGGAGACAGGAGTTCCGTAAGTGAAAAACTGTTAAGTGGTAATCAAAAACTGAAAAGTTATATACTGAGTTAACTGCTCGCTAAAAACTGAAAACAAAAAACTGATAACTGATACCTGAAACGACATGGGCAGAGCCAAAAGAGAATTCAAGGCAGGATACTCGTATCACATTACGACTCGGTGCAATAACAGAGAATTCAATCTCAGACGCCGTGAGACCAGAGAAATACTATTACATATCATCAAACAGGCACAAGAAAAATACCCATTCAAACTGTATGCCTTGTGCATCATGCTGAATCACGTCCATTACCTGATGGAAGCAGAAAACCCCGATGATATACCGAAAATCATGCACTGGATCAATTGGTATTCTGCCATGTCTTTCAACGCCCTCCTGAACCGCAAAGGTCATTTTTGGGAACAAAGGTACACCTGTCACGGTTTCCCCAACTCCGACAAAGAAAGAGCTTTAAACACCATCCGTTATATTCATGCCAACCCCAAGGCAGCAGGGATGAGAGAAGGCTTTTTCTACGACTTTTCCAACTATGGCAGTTACGAACAATTAACCACCGATGGCATTACTCAATGGCATCCGGCTTTTTTTGAATTAAGTACATCCTTAGAAGAATGCGCCGATAAGTACAAAGGTTTCTGTCGGCGTTATAAACCCAGGAAAAAACCAGCCAAGAAAAATGATTGGGGTAAGAGAATATTGAGAGGAATATTGAGTAAAGTTCCGAAAACTAAAGTATCTCCTGGTCAAATTCCTTTACCATTTTTGATAGAAAAAATTGTGTTAATAGAAATTCCAGCTATTGCTGAAACGGCGATAAATTTTATTAAAGCGAATCGTTTTCCTTATTATTCTATGGAGTGGTAAATTTGGTTTTCGGTTTTTTGTTTTCAGCGAACCCAGAAACCCGGTTTCTTTGCATGGACTCCCAACTTTGTAGGGACGTTGCATGCAACGTCCCTACGACTCCTGTCTCCTGCTAATTACGCACTAAAATATTTCGCCACAGGATGATAAGTAATAATCGCTGTCGTCGATTGTTCTGGATAAAGTTGCTCGCTCTCATCCATATACATATTAATCCTTTTCACATCCAACAAATCTAACTGCTTATACTGATCCTGCATATTCGGGCAAGCGGGATAACCGAAACTATAACGGGAACCTTGATAACGCTGTTTCAGAAGATCCCTGATATTATCCGCATCCTCTGCACCGAAACCTAACTCCCGACGAATACGAGTGTGTAACCATTCTGCCATTGCTTCCGCAGTTTGTACCGCCATACCGTGGAAATACAAATACTCTGTATACTCATCAGCAGCAAACAACTTCTGTGCAAACTCAGTGGCTATTTCTCCTACTGTTACAGCGTGCATTGGGAACACATCAATAATTCCGGAATCCTTGGGAGCAAAGAAGTCTGCAATACACAACCGTCGTCCTGACTTTTGCCGTGGAAATTCAAAACTGGTGACAACTTTTGTTGCTTTGCCAGTCTCATTCATTTCGTCGGAGTCGTAAATGAAAAGTGTATTTCCTTCTGATTGACAAGGGAAATAACCATAAATTGCTTGGGGATACAGCAACTTCTCATTAACTACCCGTGATTTCCAAGTTTCCAGAATAGGATAAACTTTCTCCGCTAAAAACTCATTATATTCTTCCCGTGGTTGACCTTGAGGTTTACGGAATTGCCATTGTCCTGCCATCAACGCTTGCAAATCTAAATACCAGAATAATTCTTCAAATGGCATATCTTCTGGTTGTAATAACTTGGTTCCCCAGAATGGAGGAGTGGGGCGATCGATATCTATTGCTACATCATCGGAACGTCGAGTATCTATTACAACTGGTTCAGCAGGTTTAGTTTCCTCTTTTTCTTCAGTAGCAACTTTACCATTACCATTACCGTTACCGTTACCGTTACCGTTACCGTTACCGTTTTCTTCGGCAAACTCACCCAAGAAACCTTTAATGTCATCCCACTGACTTTCTGATTTTGCTGGCATCAATTTATCCATGAAATTCAAATCAGAGAAAGCATCTTTACCATAAACGACTTTACCTTTGTAAGTATTTTGGCAATCTTCATTAACGAATTTCGGAGTTAGAGCAGCACCACCTAAAATTACCGGCACCGTAATACCTTCTGCGTTAAATGTTTCCAAGTTATCTTTCATAAATGCGGTTGACTTCACCAACAAACCACTCATGGCGATGCAGTCAGCATTATGTTCGCGGTAAGCAGCAATAATATTATCAACTGGTTGTTTAATTCCCAAGTTAATTACCCGATAACCGTTGTTGGAAAGAATGATATCCACGAGATTTTTACCAATATCGTGAACGTCTCCTTTCACTGTTGCTATCAGGAATGTTCCCTTAGAATTATCCTCACCAGACCCTTCTGTTTCCATGAAAGGTTGTAGATAGGCAACTGCTGCTTTCATAGTTTGAGCAGACTGCAATACAAATGGTAATTGCATTTGTCCGGAACCGAATAATTCTCCCACAACTTTCATGCCATCTAATAAATAGACGTTGATAATATCTAACGGCGGATATGCTTCTAAAGCTTTTGCCAAAGCATCTTCTAAACCGATACGTTCCCCATCAATAATATGTTGTTTTAAACGTTCTTCAATTGGTAAATTTTGTGTAGCAGAACGGTCTTTTTTAGTTGTTTTACCCTGGAACATTGTTGTCAGTTCAGCCAGAGGATCGTAAGTACAAATATCCCCATCAAATTCACGTTGGTCATATATTAGTTTCCGACAAACTTCTTGATGTTCTGGGTCAATTTTTGACATGGGTAAAATCTTACTCGCACTAACAATAGAACCATCCAAACCTACTGCCATTGCTTCATGCAAAAATACCGAGTTCAACACTTGTCTTGCTGCGGGATTTAAACCGAATGAAATATTAGAAACCCCAAGCATTATATGACATTCTGGTAACTCTTCCCGAATCCTTTTAATAGATTCAATTGTGGCTTTTCCATTTTCCCTATCCTCTTCAATCCCTGTAGAAACTGGCAAAGCTAAAGTATCAAAGAACAATTCACGGGCAGGAATCCCATATTCTATTGCTGCATTATAAGCTCGTTTTGCTATTTCAAATTTCTTATCCGCCGTCCGCGCCATTCCATCTTCATCGATGGTTCCGACTACCACACCAGCACCATATTTTTTCGCCAATTCTAATACTTTTAAAAAACGAGGTTCTCCATCTTCATAGTTAGTAGAATTGAGCAAACATTTACCGCCAGCAACTTTTAAACCAGCCTCCATTTTTTCCCATTCAGTCGAGTCTAACATCAGAGGCAAATTAACATTTGTGACTAAGCGAGATGCTAATTCGTGCATATCTTTAACCCCATCGCGCCCCACATAATCAACGTTAACATCAAGAATATGTGCCCCTTCTTTTACCTGAGATTTTGCTAAGGCAACTAAACCATCCCAATCTTCATTATTCAGCAAAGTTCGACATTTTTTAGAACCACTAGCATTCAGTCTTTCCCCAACAATTAAAAAGGAGTTATCTTGTTCATAAGTTTCCGAAGAATAGATAGAAGCTGCTGATGGAATATAGTTATATTCTCGTTCTTTTGGTGTGAGAGTTTCAGTAATTTCAGCTAATGCTTTAATATGGTCTGGACGAGTACCGCAACAACCGCCGATAACTTGCACTCCTAAGTCTTCAACGAAGTGCATTAATGCCATTTTTAACTCTATTGGAGTTAATCTGTAGTGAGCTTGTCCGCCGATATTTTCTGGCAAACCAGCATTAGGAATACAAGAAATAACAAAAGGAGAATTTTCTGACAAATAACGAATATGTTCCTTCATTAAATCAGGACCAGTGGCACAATTTAATCCTAAAATATCAATAGAATAAGGCTCTAAAATTGCCACAGCAGCATTAATTTCTGAACCTACTAACATAGTGCCAAAAGCTTCCATAGTTATTGACACCATGATGGGGCGACGTTCACCTTTTTTAGCAAAGGTTTCTTCTATACCATTTAAAGCAGCTTTTATCTGTAAAACATCCTGACAAGTTTCCACCAGAAATAAATCTACTCCCCCATCAAAAAGACCTTCTGCTTGTTCCGCAAAACCTTCTTTTAAGCTGTCAAAATCAATATGTCCGAGGGTAGGCAATTTAGTTCCTGGCCCCATCGATCCAGCCACAAATCGAGGCTTTTCTGGGGTAGAAAATTCAGCAGTGACAGACTTTGCTAATTCGGCTGCAGTTTTATTAAGATAGTAAGCTTGGTCTGATAAATCGTATTCTGCTAAGACAATTTTTGTCCCACCAAATGTGTCAGTTTCTATTACATCTGCACCTGCTGCGAGAAAGCCTCGGTGGACCTTGGCTACTGCTTCTGGTTTAGTGTGGACAAGATATTCGTTACAACCTTCATACTCTGCACCGCCGAAATCTTCAGCCGTTAATTCTTGGACTTGTAGATTAGTACCCATTGCGCCATCAAAGACGATTACTGGGCGTTCTGGACTATGGAGACGATTTAAAAAAGGGCTGTTCATAAATTGTTTTGTTTTGATTGTGTGAGTATTAATGCTGATATTTTTAGGTTTTAAGACCAATTTCTTTATCCATGATAGGTCATTTGAGTTCTCACTTCTCAGTTCTCAGTTCTAAGTTTTTAGCGCTTCAGTTGCAATAAATATCATATCCGGATGATTAGTGATCAGAAAAACTTTCTCATTTTTATACTTGATTTTTTCCTCTTCCTGACTGACTCCGTAAGCATTCAGCCGTCAGCTAGCCTCCTGCGGAGGAACTGCTGGCTTCAGCTATTGCTATTGATATGGATAAAAGCTTTATTTCCACCATTTTCTTCAGGGATATTATTAAACCAGAATTCAACTTACTAGAAAAAAAGTCTAAAAGTTAGCTGTATATTGATTTTCAAGGCGAGGTATTATTGCTGAAAGCTGAGAGCTGACAGCTAATAGCTGTTTGCTCCGCATTCCGCAGGAAATGCTTACCTGACTCCTAAGAACAAAGCCACTGTAACGATATTTTATGAAATTGTTAATGATTACTAGAAAAGATAAAAAAACGCAAGTGACTTGCGTAATTGTTAAATAATTTTAACAGACTTGGAATTAATTAACTACTATAGGATTATATAAAAAGCTTTGCTATTCCACCAAACTACCCCGCTTCATTTGTTCTCTCTCTATTGCTTCAAACAAAGCTTTAAAATTACCCTCACCAAAACCTTGAGCTTGCATCAGTTTACCATCTACCCAACTAACTCGGCGTTCAATAAACTCAAAAAATATAGTCGGTTCGGGAAAAATTGGTTGGGTAAAAATTTGTAGTAACATTGCCTCTGAAATCATTTCTTGCCAGTCTAATAAAATTTGATAATTTTGAACTGCTTCCCAGTCAGTTTTTGATAGATAATTTAGTGCTTTTGACTCTAGGTTTGTGTAATAACTAACAGGGACTTTGAGAAAAGATAAACCACGCGATCGCAATTCTCCCACTACCCCCAAAATATTCCCAGTCCGCAAAGCAATATGTTGTATTCCCGCACCATGATTAGCATCCAAAAATTCTTGGACTTGAGAATTAGCAGATGCAGGTTCATTAATGGGAAACTTTACACCACCATCTACATCAACCATAACCCGACTGCGTAAAGCAGATTTATCTGTTTGAATGTCAAAATTTTGCTCAGGTTGAAATCCGAGAATTTGATGATACCAGTTGAGAGCAGATTCTAAATTATCCTCAGCTACATTCAAAACTACATGATCGATATCAACAATATCTGTGAGGAGTTGATGAGTAGGATTTAAAATTTGTGCATCATCAATTTTTTCTATTAAAGTGTGACTCAAATCTCCCCACCCAGAAATTTTGGCCCGTTTCAACCCCTGGGAATTTTGGGTTGGAGGTTGTAAAATTTTGGCTCCGTTTGCTGCTGCTTTCGCCACAACTGACTCAATATCTCCCACCCGAAAAGCAACATCAGCTACTCCGGGAGGATGTAAACTGAGAAAATTAGCCACAGAACTTGCTGAGGTTATGGGAGAAGATAAGACAAAGTATACCTGACCTCTGTTGATAATTTCTGTATGGGTGTCTTGAGTGGTTTGAGCAGAGATAGCTTTAAAGCCTAATTTCTCAACAAACCAGTCTCGTGAGTCGATAGCATTTTCAAGATAGAAATGAATGTGATCGAATTCCATAATCAACTTTTATTATTGATGAGTATAAACTATAAACTGATTTTTTTAGAAAAATAAGTGACTATCTGGCTGAATATTAATTTCCATAGGTATTGCTTGGGGTTCTGCATTCAGAGCAAACATAATTGCATCAGCAGCAGTTTCCGGACTCAGCATTTTTGACCTATCAACTTTCAGACTAACACTATCCCAGAAAGGAGTATTCACTCCTCCGAAATAGAAAAGAGTAATTTTAATACCATAACGTCGCAACTCATCCGCCATACATTTGCTCAATCCCACTAAACCAAATTTAGAGGCACAATAGACTGTCCCCATTGCCATTGAATGCTTGCCCAGAATGCCAATAACGTTACAGATATGGCCTGATTTTTGTCCTTTCATTATATTGGCAGCAGCTTGAGTTGTGTAGAAACTGCCTTTCAAATTCAGGTCAAGCATCACATCCAAGTCTGCAGGTTCGATTTTGTTCCATTGCTTGAGAATACCAGATCCGGCTGCATTTACCAAAACATCAATTTGTCCAAAGTGGCTGGTAGCTTTTGCCATCAGGGTTTCTACTTCCTGTGGGTTGGTGATATTTGTGGGTACGGTAATTATTTCAGTAGTTGAGAGTTGTGCTGCTAAATTGTCTAATTTATTGCGATCTCTGGCAGTTAAAACTAAGTTAGCGCCAGAGTTTGCTAGTTTTTGGGCTACTGCCGAACCAATACCTCCAGTCGCACCGACTATTACTACAACTTTGTCCTGCATTGCTTTTTTATTTACATTTCTTTATATTTTGTTTTATGATACAACCATTACCAATAAATTGCATCTCTAAATTTTGAGTCTGAGTCAAAAAATTATTCGGCTAAGAGCTTTCGGTTTTATCTGTGAAGAGGAAAAATACTTTTAGTAGTTGAAATAGAATTTCTATATAGCATTTCTCAAGCTCGTGACCTACTTATCTTTTTGTCTTTTTGTCTTTTATATAAAATCCGGTTCAACGAGTGTATGTTCATAATTTGATAATTACTTCAAACCTTCAATCTCCCCACCCCCCATCTCTCCCAACTATATAATAAGTATTCAACCGGATTTGATATTATTGCTTGTTCACTGTTCCCTGTTCCCTTAAAAAAAACTAATGAGGGTATCTCACCAAATATGGGAATTGCTATACTTTTGATTATTGATTTCAACTCAATCCCACAAACCAACGACCTTCCTCAGACTTATATAACTTCAGCGCACTACATGACTCCAAAAATTTAGGAAACTTTTTACTTGGTTGAAACCGCTTAATCGTTTTTGTAATTGGTCTACCATATAATCTATTAAACTCACTGCTAATATTAGAAATAGGAACATAACTTCCAGGAGTTCCAGCACTTAAATCATCGACAATTTTTACCAATACTTTTTCCATAATTTCCTGGGAATTAATATCAGCAATATCTGTAATTATCGGAGATAATTCAACATCATTATTAGTTGAAATATCAGGAATTGAATTAGTTTTGTCTGACTTAGAAAACTTAAAAATGGTGACATAGGTTTGGGATTTTTCCGAAGGTTTATGAATGGCAAAATAATCAGGATAATTCACAAAAATACCGCGAGAATCTTGACCAGGAAAATAATTCTCAACCACATCCTTAATAGTCAGTTTATAAGTATCTTTATACAAAGCAGAAATTCTCGAAAACTTAATCCATTGCATCCCTGTTTTTTCAGCTTCTTCTCTAATTAACTCCTGCAACTGAATAATAAATTTATCAAGAGTAGGAATTTCTGACACTGACAGAGAATATATTTTTGATTCCCCTGTTTGACTATTCAAAACAGTAATTTGGTTTTTATATTTCCGCACTTGATAGACAATTAATCCATGAGATTGAAGCGTAGTACCAAGATGAGTCAATCCTCGGTCAGAGGAACAAACTAAAACTTCTTTAGCTTTGGGATAATTAACAAATATAGAAGCGCCGACTGTTGCCATTTTTAAATCAGCACTATCTTTTCCCGGAGGAACATGAATTAATTGATAACCACGTTGATGAAATTCCTCATCTTTTTTTCCCATACTGCGCCAGTTAGCAAAAGCAACTTTAATTTGAATCGGATAATTGCAAATATCTGCGAGAATTTTTTCCGTTTCAGCATCAAGTTGTAAATTTTCTACATCTAATAGTAAAATTGCAATTCCTGGCTCTACTAATTTAGTTCCATTTGTGGAAATATTAGGAATCTGAGCAGAAATAATTTTATCTGAGGAAACAATGTTTATTTCTGGGTAAATATATCTGTCGAGTTCTGTAATTAAATCATTATATCGAGCAGAATTAATAAACTCTGAAGTGAAAATTATTTGGAGATAGTCTTTAATTTTGAGACAAAAATAATTCTTGCTCTTAACACTAGAAAGCCCTTTTGTCAACTTTTCAGTCAAAGTAGATTGATACTTAGAATAATGCCAAGGAATACTCCTGTACTTTAGTGTTATCCATTCTGGGTGTTGCTCTTGAATGAAAACAATTGTTTGGTAAATATAGTAGCTGATGGCCTTGATAGTAGCATAATTATTCCCCACCAGCAAACCAGAATTATCTGACATGGCCCATAAGCAATTAATGGTTACTCAACTTTTAACGATCCATAATTCATAGGGATCGAATATTTTAAGACCTGGTATATGTTAATCATATAAGAAAAGGTGACATTGGACCGTTGGAAAATTGAGAATAATATCAAACATCCAAAATTTTGGCTCGCTGAAAATGGTAGTTATAGATATTGAGCGATGCTTGATGAAATAAAATAGCCTTTAGATTGGCCAGTGGAAGTTAGTCATTATGAAGCAATGGCTTATTGTTGTTGGAGAGGTCATTTCAGTTATCAGTTAATAGTTATCAGTTATCATTACCTTTGGAATCAGGAGGCTTGAAATTTGGCATATTCTCTTTTCTCTTGGTCGATTGGTTATGGCGAGGTTTCGTAGCCATCCCACCCTACCAGAAGCAACGCAGTTGTGCGTCAGCAAAACGACTGCTTTTTATCCCCTTAAAATGGGAGGCGCATACCCAGAATTTTTCGGTAAAAATACTCGGTTAATCAGTTAAGCTGAATATAATTTAGCAACTTATGGTAATGGTAAAGAAGTAGAGACAGAGAATTACAATCTGAATTTTAAATTTGCTTCTCCTAGTCCGGTTGGTTTCTTAGAAACTGCCAAAAATGAATCATGATTATATGATTTGCGGGGTAATGTTTGGGAATGGTTAACTAATAAATTGAATCCTCTTTCGGGATTTAAAACTCATCAACTTTATGAAGATTATTCTGCTCCATTTTTTGATGGCAAAGATAGTATGATTTTAGGAGGATGTTGGATAACTAACGGTACAGAAGCATTAAAATATTATCGAAATTGCTTCCGTCCTAATTTTTATCAACACGCTGGTTTTAGAATAGTTCAGGGAGAGAATTATTAACATCAGGACTTACACAGAAAATAGCTCATTTGTAAAGACAATCATCAGAGCAATAAACCAGGTTTATTAGTGGGTTTGTGTAAGTCCTGAAAATATTACTTTTTGTCTGTACTGTTTAAATATTTTCAGGATAATTATATAATTATAGATTTACATAAATTATGACTCAGAAAAAGTTTTACCTATTAATTGATTCAAGTATTATTTGTTCTTATCTGATATCTAAGTGGATTGAAGCTTTTGAAAAAATGCCAGAATTTCAAGGAATATTAGTTAAAGAGGAAGTTCCATCAAGCAAAGTAATTACAGAGAGAAAAAATTTTCATCAACAATACTTTGGTCAAAAACATTTAACTGGTGAAATATATGAATTATTAACTGATTTATATCCTGATATAGATCGAACTGAAAGAGCAATGATTGAGCGATATGGTGTATCTAAGCATTCTACGACTGAGCATTATCAAACAATTTTTCTTGGAGATAATTTGAATGGAAAATATGCCAAGAATTGGTTAATGGAAGTTGCTGAAAATTCCTCAGTATTCATTTTTGTTTGTGCTACTCAAATACTTAAACCTTGGTGGTTGGAAATAACTAAACATCAAGTGTTTAATAGTCATACAGCTGTTCTACCTTATGCTCGTGGAATGTACGCTATTGAGAATATGGCAATTAATAAAAATATTAATCAGTTTAGACAAGCTGTAGGCGTAACTATACATTATGTTGATGAAGGGGTAGATACAGGTTCAATTATTAGAACAGAAAGAATAGTCGATCCGTTTCGCTTTAATTCTATTTGGGATTTAAAAGGATATTTATATATTACCGAATTTGAGTTATATGTGAAAACTGCCCAAGATATTATTAGTAATAATGAAACTATTCCTGCTGGAGTTTCACCCAATCCTAAATTGTTAGGTCCTAATTTTCGGATAAAAAACTTTACTCCAGAGAAACAAAAACAAGCAGCAGATGGTTATTTATGGATGAAAAATTCCGTAAGCATTCAGCGGTAAGCTCTCAGCTATAAGTTATAATTTATTGACTCATTAATATGATGATATTGTCAGAATAAATTAGTCTTCAAGGAGAATTAAAAGTTACGAATCAAAGTATAGTCTTTTAACCTGAGAAAGAATTATTCATTATTTGCTGTTAACGCAGTTCCTCCATAGGAGACTTGCTGACCCCTAATAGCTGAATGCTTACAAAATTCTAGGCAATAACTTTCTCTTACTTAAGGTAAACTAAGTAAATATTCGTTTAGTTCAAAAATTTTTTAGATGGGAGATAATCAATGATTAAAGTAAAAAAAGTACAAAATAAAGGGCGGGGTATTTTTGCGGTCTAGGATATTCCGAAAGGAACGTTAATTGAAGTTGCTCCGTCAGTAGTTTTGCCACCTGAACAATTACAAATTCTGAATGATACAAAAGTCTTAGATTATTATTTTGTACAGCCATCAGAATATGCTGCAACTAAGAAAATAAAAGGATATTTAGTTTTAGGTTTAGCTTCTCTTTGTAATCATGCAGAAGACCCTAATTCTTATGTTGAATGGATTGAAGATGAAGTAGGTGTATGGTCACATTTGCTCGCCAAAAAAGATATTAAAAATGGTGAGGAAATTACCCTTTTCTACACCAATATTAATGAATATCCTGATGGTGAAACTTTTGTTTAATTCTTGGATTATTTTTGAATATAAGTCATCGTAATTGATTCATTGCCAATTTTTATCAACGTGCCGATTTTAGATGGAAGCATTAATATGTAATTAGTTCGATTCCGATAAAATTACTTTTGAATTGAGTTAATCAACATAATAAAACTATGAGATTTATTAGCCCCAAAACAGACTTTGCTTTTAAAAAAATATTTGGCTCCACTGAGAGTAAAGATATCTTAATTAGTTTTTTGAATGCTTTAATATATTCTGGTAAATCAATAATTCAAGA